>NVWW01000137.1 GCA_002746335.1 Flavobacteriales bacterium
TTAAGTTAATGACATTCATCTCTGGGCTGTCGGTTTCGAGCCGTTCGCCATAATAAGCCATTCGCACTTTGTTGGATTGGAAAGTGTGGACGTCTTGCTGGGCGGGCAAGTTAACTGCGAAAAATAGGGCAGTGAATAGGAATAGCTGGCGCATTTCAATTAAAATCAATAGTGTATTCTGTGGTTTGGCCTTCGTTTACTGTAACTGTATCTATAATAGTTGAGGTATTTCCGCTTACAGTTTTTGTTATATCAATGATATGTTCACCAATAACTACATCTGATGCCTTAACAATAATTCCGCTTGAATATACAAATTCATCTTCAAGAATATACTTTCCATATCCTAATATATGCCTAATCTCACCTATGAACGAATCCCCACTATTATATGGGGGAGGAGGGTTTACATCTACTTTAAGAGTACCATAAGAATTAAAAAATAAGTCATAATAATTAGCTGATTTTTTCGGCAATTCAATTATGCCCGCATTTGCGCTTCCATATTTATCAGTGTCATAATAATATTCCAATGTATAAAAAAATTTAGTTCTGCTTTTAGAATCAAATTCTATTAAATAACCTCCATTGGCATCAGATACGTCTTCGGCAATCACCGACCCTGTTGCGCTCCAMTCAARTAAGCCCTGTTTGTTTTCAAACACTACAATTTTTATCCCTTCAATAGGTTGGTTTGTAACGGAATTTAACACTTTTCCAGTTGCGCTGGTGTCATTCCCTTTTTTGCAGGAAAAAAGCAACAGGCAACAAGCAGCCGCAGGCAGTATTTTCAGCATCCGTTTCATAAAACAATTCAAATTTAATGATTATTCTTAATCTCCCGATTTCATCGGAATCGTTTTCATCGTTTGTCATTAACAAACTTTAACATACTGCGGATAATTCTACCGCACATTGAACGTTTTCCGCCCATACGTGTATGCTGTGAAAGCAATGTTTAAGTAATCCGCTCGCAATGCCCAAGTTATGAGCCAACCATATCAAGCAATTTCTGACGAAAAGCTAATGATAAAAATCTGTGCGGGTGACACCGGCTCATTCAACGAATTGTATGAGCGGTACTCGAAGCGCATCTTGTATTATTTCTACCGAATGTTGGGCAATTCAGAAGAAAAAGCACAAGATTTTTTACAGGATATTTTTATGAAAATCATCGAAAAGCCAGAATTATTCAACCCAAAAAAGAAATTTTCGACCTGGGTTTTTTGTGTAGCGCACAACATGTGCAAAAACGAATACCGAAGCAATGGAGTACGGAAAATTGTAGAAAACCACGAAGACCTTTCGGCATTCTGCATCAATTCTAAAGAAGAAAAAGAACAAATGATTGACTTGAAATCGTTTACAGAAAAACTCTACAAAGAACTCGACAAAATGGACGAGAACCACAAAACCACCTTCTTGCTGCGCAATCGCGAAGGGTTTTCCATCAAAGAAATCGGCAAGGCGCTGAACTGTTCGGAAGGCACGGTGAAATCACGCCTGTTTTACACTTGCAAAAAACTAGCATCAAAACTTGCAATTTATCAACCCCTTCTAAGGAATTAAAATTTGTGCTATGAAAACAACTGTCAAAGAATCCAGCTTCATTAAACTGCTCAATAAAGCGGTGGAAGAAGACAACCCCGAAATCACACCCGACCTCGCTATCCGCCAGCGCCTACTGAACCGAATGGAACTCAAGCCCAGAAAGGAAGTGAAGAAAAATTCATTTTCCAATCTGCTGCTTGTGTTTTTCACCCCGAATTTTATGGGTTACAAAGCAGGAATTGCCGTTGCAACTGTCGGATTTTCGCTGTGGCTCAATCATCAGCAAAACATCTCTACTTACACCCTGCCAAGAGACACCACAACAGTATATATTGACACTTCGTTCAACAGGTGGCAGGATACGAGCGCGGCCCATTTGAATTTCCTTGCCCCTTAATAAGTTGTTTCAAGCGGCTATTAATTGAATTAAAATTATCGGAATATCTTTGGCTGTATTTTTATCCATTTCAATGGGAAACAGCCAAAATAGTCTAAAAAAATACTGGCGTAAAAACATTACCTATCTCGCCATCCTGCTCAGTATTTGGTTCATCGTTTCCTACGGCTGCGGAATTTTATTCGTAGATGAATTGGACCTAATCCGCATTGGCGGGTTCAAACTCGGGTTCTGGTTCGCCCAACAAGGCTCGATTTACGTGTTTGTCGTTTTGATTTTTATTTATGTGATTTTGATGAACAAACTCGACAAAAAGTTCGAAGTGGACGAAGATTAGGAATAAAATTGGCAAATGACAGTTGGCAGTTCACAAAACAATTGCCAACTGCTTGTTGTCAACTGCCAACTACAATTAAATGGAAATTCAAACCTGGACATACATTCTCGTTGCTGTGTCTTTTACCCTTTACATCGGCATTGCGATTTGGGCGAAAGCCGGCACCACCAGCGAGTTTTATGTGGCAGGAAAAGGCGTTTCGCCACTCGCCAACGGAATGGCTACAGCAGCCGACTGGATGAGCGCTGCATCGTTCATCGGCATGGCCGGCATCATCTCATTTATGGGGCGTGACGGCTCGGTTTACCTTATGGGCTGGACGGGCGGTTACGTGTTGTTGGCGCTGCTTTTGGCTCCCTATTTGCGGAAATTCGGCAAGTTCACCGTACCCGATTTCGTGGGCGACCGTTACTATTCACAGACAGCACGCATTGTTGCTGTGTTGTGCGCGATTTTCATTTCCTTCACCTATGTGGCGGGACAAATGCGCGGAGTGGGTATTGTGTTTTCCCGTTTCCTCGAAGTGGAAATCGCAACGGGCGTGCTCATCGGCATGGGCATCGTGTTTTTTTATGCGGTTTTGGGTGGCATGAAAGGCATCACCTACACACAGGTGGCGCAGTATTGCGTGCTGATTTTTGCCTACACCGTTCCTGCGGTTTTCATTTCCATTATGATGACAGGAAACCCCATCCCCCAACTCGGCTTTGGCAGTGAATTAGTAAATGAAACTGGTGTTTCGCTACTCGATAAATTAGACGGATTGAGCGAAGCATTGGGTTTTAAGGCATATACTTCGGGAAATAAATCCACCATTGATGTGTTTTTTATAACCGCTGCGCTGATGGTAGGCACCGCCGGGCTACCACATGTGATTGTGCGCTTTTTCACAGTTCCAAAAGTGCGCGATGCGCGTAAATCAGCCCTTTATGCGTTGATTTTTATTGCGATTCTTTACACTACCGCACCAGCAATCGCTGCTTTTGCTCGCACCAATCTTATTCTTTCCGTAAGCGAAAGGCCTTATTCAGATGTTCCCGCATGGTTCAAGAATTGGGAAAACACAGGGCTGATTCAGTTCACTGACAAAAACAATGACGGGAAAATTCAGTATGTGAAAGATGCTACTAAGAACGAACTGATGATTGACCGAGACATCATTGTGTTGGCCAACCCCGAAATTGCACGGTTACCTAATTGGGTTATTGCTTTGGTAGCAGCGGGCGGTTTGGCCGCTGCATTATCAACAGCCGCAGGGCTGTTGCTGGTGATTTCCACTTCTATTGCCCACGACCTGCTAAAAAAATCCTTCAAGCCCGATATTTCAGAAAAAGGAGAATTGCGTGCCGCGAGAATTGCGGCAGGATTTGCCGTAGTAGTTGCCGGATACTTCGGCATCAACCCGCCTGGATTTGTGGCACAAGTTGTCGCTTTCGCATTTGGATTGGCCGCAGCATCTTTCTTCCCTGCTATTATTATGGGCATCTTTTCAAAGCGAATGAATAAAGAAGGTGCCATTACGGGAATGGTTGTAGGTATCTTGTTTACCGCTTCTTACATCATTTATTTCAAATTCGTTTCACCCGAAAACAACACCTCAAAAAACTGGCTTTTCGGCATCTCACCCGAAGGCATTGGCACACTGGGTATGATTTTGAATTTTGTCACATCAACCGCTGTGGCAAGGTTTACAGCCAAACCACCCAAAGAGATACTAGAATTGGTAGATAAAATAAGAATTCCGAAAGAAGGCTGAACAATTTTACCGCACCAAAGTCAGCATTTTTGTTTCAAGGGAAGGCCTATTGAAATCAACTTTGGCATAATAAATCCAATTAGTAGCCTCAATCGCCTACGCAACACATTAACTCAGTTCAGGATAAAGTAAATCACTTTTTTATACTCTTTCCACTTCCGACCTTCCTCCGCCCATTTACAAACAAAAATGACCCATTCATACATTCAGCCTGCCCATAACTCAATTGGCACTTGACTTGCTAAATTACATCACATAACTTCGTATCATTCAATTAAAATCAATTTTATATTAAACCATGAATTCAATAGTTCTCAAAACTTAAACTGATTTTAAAATATTATTACTGAACCTCGAAAAGAATAAAGCAATTGGTTATTTGCCAGTAATATATCAAACTGCAAAACCATAGAGCTATGAAAAACTACATCTTTAAAATCAACCTGCAATCACAGCCAAAAACGCTGAACCACATGATGCTAACGATTACCACCTGCGTAATCTTTTTATTATTTACTTTAATCGGTGCCTCTCAAGGAGTAGGCGTAAACGAAACAGGAGCAATCCCTGATGCTTCTGCTATATTGGATGCAGCCTCTACCAGCAAAGGCTTGCTAACTCCACGAATGACTATCGTTCAGCGCAATGCCATTGTCTCTCCGGCCACCGGGCTGTTGATCTTCCAAACGGACAATACCCCTGGTTATTATTACAATGCAGGTACGCCCGGTGTACCGAACTGGGTGCATTTGTTTTACGGCAGCAGCGCAGGGGGATGGGACCTTTCAGGTAACACAGGAACTACGGTGGCCACCAACTTTTTAGGCACTACCGATGCACAAGATTTTGCAATTTTCACCAATAATGTTGAGCGAATGAGGGTGCAATCAACCGGTAATGTTGGCATCGGAACTGCCAGCCCGGACAACAAATTGCATCTTTTTGTATTTACTTCAACCACCGGCAGGGGTCAGTTCGTTATAGAACAAAGCGGGCCAGGCGATGCATTTATGAATTTCGGATTATCAGGAAGCACCGGTTATGCAATGGGAATTGATAATAGTGATGGTGATAAATTTAAAATCGGATATCACCCTACCCAAATGACCGGTTTGGACATAAGCACCAGATTTACAATTGATGCCACCGGTAATGTCGGCATCGGGACATCAACTCCTGCTGAACAATTGCATGTTTTTGATGCAGGCAGCAGCGGCACCCCATTGCGTGTTGAGCGAGATGCGGGTACGGCAGCCACCCAAGGTACGTTAGATGTAATTATATCGGACTTCGGAGGCGGTACTGGAGATGCGATACTACAGTCAGGAACGAGCAGAGACATCGCCCTTCGTTCCAATGCTGGTAGCGGGGGAACGCTGATTTTGACAAGTGCGGGCAATGTCGGCATCGGCACGACTGGGCCGGGAGGACAGTTAAGTGTGGTTGGAACAAGTGGTGCAGCTGGTAGCATTGAAGCTCATATCTTGAATAATACGGCAAATGGCTATTCTTCTATTCGGATTGGCACTGATGCAGTTGCGGTTGCGGGCGGAGCGTTGCATCATTTCAACTCTTCCTGGGCTACATCTGGTGCCGATGAAGCAAGTGCCACAGTTCTTTACGGCTTTGGATCAGCGGGAATGAATATAACAGCCTACCACTCTTCTGGTGGGATAGATTTCTATACGGGAGGCAATGCCGCTGGCAACCTGCGGGCAACAATAACAAACACCGGCAATGTCGGCATCGGCACTACGAGTCCGGGGGCAAAGTTGCAGATTGACTATACGAGAAATACGTATGCCCCAGGCCAAGGTACGCAAACCTCACTCGCCCTGAAGAATCCCGGGACAACGCTTGGAGGTTTTACAGGACTGGCCTTTCGGAACAGTGGTGGATTTACAATGGGAGAAATTGGGGTCGTTTCTACGGGGAATCCCACGTTAAATACGGGAGGCGACCTTGTTTTTATTACGAAAAACAGTGCCGGTACTATAGTCGATGAAAGGGTTAGGATAACAAATGCCGGCAATGTAGGCATCGGCACTACGAGCCCCAACACTGTGGCCACATGGGTGGCCACGAATGGGAAATTGCTGAACGTATATGAAGGCACAAATGACGCCCGGGTGGCCATACAGGGACAGTTGGGCGCTAAGGTCGACATGGTCGATCTGGGTGGCGGTGTCAACGATAAGTGGATGCAACTGTACACAGATGGAGGCATCACAAAGTTCCGGAGCGTACTTGACAACGGCTCGGCACTCCTCATGGACAATATCTTGGCCATGGATATAGGGAGCGGCAATGTTGGCATCGGCACTACGAGTCCAGCATTGCTATTTGATGTTGAATCTAGTTCCTCACGAATTGCTCGATTCGAGAGTACTGCTTCTGCAAACTCTACGGTAGAGATAGATGCAGCGTCAGGTTTCAATTCCAACCTAGCCCTCCAAGAAGCCGGAGCAGATAAATGGTATGTAGGAAATATTGCAAGTGATGATAGATTCCGGTTATATGACAATACCGGAGGGTCGGAAGTGTTTACGGTTTTAGCAACAAGCGGCAACGTAGGAATAGGAACAACCGCACCATTTGCAAAATTACAGGTGCAAGGCGATGTTTTTTTGGTACACGCCACTACAACTACATCAAATAGCACTGCAATGTTTGTTTGGGGGAACGACCTCCATACAGCAGGAACGAAAGGCTCTGTACTTGGATTGTATTCACTTGGTTTAAATGGAGAAAGTGCCACTACAACAGAGGCGGTTGGAGTATATGGTGTCAGTGGACTTGAAAGTTCTGCTAATGGAACCGTGACTAATGCATACGGTCTGAAAGCAAGGGTTCAAGACGGTTTAGGGACTGTCACAAACGGCTATGGAGTTTACATTGAGGATGTCCAAGCGGCAACAGATTACGGTATCTATCAAGTTGGGACTGACGATGATAACTACTTTGCTGGCAACGTCAGTATTGGAACAACTACCCCATTGGCAAAATTAACTGTGGATGGCAACGCTTCTTTTATACATACCACCGCAACTACAGGAAATAGCATTGCAATGATACTTTGGGGGAACGACCAACATACAGCAGGAACGAAAAGCTATGTATATGGGCTGTATTCACTTGGTTTAAATGGAGCAAGTGCCACGACAACAGATGCGATTGGAGTATATGCAATCGGTGGGCTTGAAAATTCTGCTACTGGAACCGTGACCAATGCATACGGTCTGAAGGCAAAAGCTCAAGACGGTTTAGGAACGGTCACGAACGGCTATGGAGTTTACATTGAGGATGTCCAAGCGACAACAGGTTACGGGCTCTATCAAGCTGGTGCTAACGATGATAACTACTTTGCTGGCAAAGTCGGCATCGGCACTGCAACCCCTGGAGGCCTATTTGACGTTGCCGGATCGTTAGGAAATTTCACAGTCTCCAGTGATGGCGCCAGGATAGATATGTCTCGGCCAGCGACCAACTATATTAGAGCATCAAGCGTAGGTGGAGCTCTCGATTTTATTGTCAATGGAAATGCAGCATCTGATGCAACGGCATCACTAATTCTTAGACCAAACGGCAATGTTGAAATACCCAACGGCAACGTGGGCATTGGCATAGCTCCTGCAGGTCAACTTGAACTCTCATTAGATCAAGGACGAAAACCGGCTACCGGCACATGGACCACTGTTTCTGATGAACGCCTTAAAAATATTGAAGGCGCTTATACCAAAGGATTGAATGAAATTCTTCAATTGCAACCGATTACTTACCATTACAAAAATGTAGGTGAAAGAAAATTTGCAGATGAGGTATTGAACATCCAAAATGTGGGTTTCAGCGCCCAAGAGGTGAAAAAAATATTTCCCGAAGCGGTTGGAACTGACGAAGATGGTTATTTAAACTTCAATATACACGCTATCTTAGTAGCTTATGTAAATGCCATTAAAGAACTCAAAGAGGAGAATGATGGACTAAAGGGTGAACTTGCCAACCAAAACGCTTTAGTGGAAACGCAACTAGCTGGGCTCAAAGCGGATAATGATGCGCTTAAAAGTGAAATATCAGATATAAATGAGTTAAAAAGCAAAGTGGCAGAAATTGACGCATTGAAATTGGAATTGGAAGCGGTAAAGTCAACCCTTGGGATGAAAGCAAAAAAGTAAGTTTTGCTATGCATTGGAGTTTTAGGTCTTGGTATGCTGTACAGTTTGAGGGTGGCTGCGTTTGCATACTTGTCTAAAGGATCCCGTCAATAACTAACCTGCGCAGCTTTGGGTTTGTCATCTCTGGATGACATTTCCAGTTCAGTCATATTGTACCTGTCCCTGACTGAACGCAGTACGTTTATTTTGTGATCTTCCCATCATCTTTTGCAAGCTTCTTCAATACAAGACACCTACTCTGATCGAATCGGTTTAACGTCTAACCAGGAGCACATTTATTTCCATAAGACTATCACCAACTCATAGCTATATTGGTTTTTGTATAAAGTAAACCAGCAAGCGCTTCGTAGAAAACGATCAAAAATAACAGCAAGTCATTGAAATTCAGCTTATTAATACAAAAATCGTTGTGCAAGGTCTCATTTTGTTGACCTTTTGCTTCCCCTTTTCTTGAATAAAATTGGCCGACGCCATATATTTGTAATGAACTACCC
>NVWW01000138.1 GCA_002746335.1 Flavobacteriales bacterium
CTTGGAGCCATTAGGAATGACAGTAGTCCCAGGCATGGACAGTGTAAGTTGTAATGGAGGTAATGACGGCAAGGCGAGCGTCACTGCCAGTCAAGGCACACCAAATTACAGTTATTATTGGGCAGGTGGAGCCACTACCCAACAGATCACCAGCTTAACAGTGGGGACCTATAATGTAACTATAGTGGATAGTAAGAGTTGTTCGCTATTCACCTCAGTCACGGTTTTGGAGCCTGTAGCAATAACTTTAGTTACAGGGAGTGATAGTGTAGTGTGTAATGGGGCAAATGACGGTAAGGCAAGTGTAACGGCAAGTGGAGGAAATCCGGGTTATACTTATGCCTGGACGGGTGGAGCCACGACCCAACAAATAACAAGTTTAACTGCAGGGACCTATACAGTAACAGTAACAGATACTAAAGGCTGTAATGAAGAAGTATCTATACTCATAGAACAACCCACCCTATTAATCCTTACAACTTCAAAAACGGATAACTCTTGTGGTGATACTTCTGGTGTCGCAACGGTCACACCTGTTGGTGGGGTTCTTCCATATTCTTATAAGTGGAGCACAGGAGCTACCAGTTCAGGTATATTGGCTGACTCACTAACAAAACTTCTTGGAGGTGTTTATTGCGTCACAGTCACAGATGCTAATGGTTGTGATACAAATATTTGTATCAATATTAGTGATTTGGGAGGCCCTGACTTTATTGTCAGTGATACAACCCATGTCAGTTGTAACGGGGGGAGCGATGGGGCTGCTACGGTCTCGGCATTTGATGGCACACCGTGGGTCAATATTTCTCCGTATATAATTTCTTGGGCAGCACCTATATCTCAAATTGATTCTGCAACTAAGTCCTCGGTGACTGCTGTTTCAGCAGGAACATATACAATTACTGTGGAAGATAGTATGGGATGTAAAAAGGTTTCAACTGTTACAATAACGCAACCAAATCCTTTAGTGATCAACTTCACAAATGTTAATGTGAGTTGCTATGGTAAGAATGACGGTACATCTAATGCAACCGGAGCCGGAGGAACAATACCTTACGCTTATAAATGGCAGTTGGGAGGATCAACCGCGCAGGGAATAACGGGACTGGTCGCAGGAGCATATACAATTACTATAACCGATAGTAAGAGTTGCGTAACTATGGATAGTGCAATTATTACTCAACCGGATTCCATCTCTATCATATTTGGAAAACAAGATGTTACCTGTAAAAGTGTTGCTGATGGACGTGATACAGCAGTTGCTTCAGGTGGTACGCGACCATTTGCATATAATTGGTCAAACAGTGGAACAGATTCTGTTATAACGGCATTATCTCCGGGGATTTATACAGTTACTGTATCCGATGCAAATAGTTGCACAACTTTTAAGGCCAATACAATTGTGGAACCAGATACGTTAACGGTGCTAATTGTCAGCCAAACAAATGTGAGTTGTAATGGATTATGTGATGGTATTGCAAGAGCATCCGGAGTAGGAGGAACCACGCCCTATATATACAGATGGAATACAGCACCAGTGATAGATAGTGTAATTTCGACTGGTTTATGTCTTGCGAACTATACAGTGACAGTTACTGATAATAGAGGTTGTCGGGGATGGGTTGGAGTCACGATTACACAACCAACAGTATTAACTTCAACCACAGGAAAAACAGATGTGAGTTGTAATAGTGGTAATGATGGAAAAGCGAGTGTGACGGCAGCCGGTGGAACAATTCCTTATACTTATGCTTGGTCACCGGGAGGTGAAACTACTGCATCTATAACAAGCTTAATTGCTGGAACCTATGTCGTCACGATAACAGACAATAATGGTTGTATTAAGCTGGATACTGTTCAGGTTAATGAGCCTTCATCTGTTGTATTAACAATGAATGCAGTAGAATCAACATGTGGCGATTCTAATGGCGTAGCTATCGTAACTCCGACAGGAGGAACACCGGGCTATACCTATCAGTGGGTAGGTGCAGGAACCGACTCAACCGAAACCGGTTTTGCTGGAATCTATTGTGTAACTGTTACAGATGCCCAAGGGTGCACTGCAACTAATTGCGTGACAGTAAATGATTTTGGTTCCCCAGTATTATCAATTAAAGACACCACTCATGTGAGTTGTAAAGGACAAAATGACGGTGCGGCTACGGTAACTGTTACGGGAGGTACTTCACCTTTCAAGTATGCATGGACTAATTTGGATAGTACTATTACTGCAGATACCTTGTCAGTAGGCCCAGTTTCCATTGAGGTTACAGATAGCTTAGGATGTAAGACTACCCTTACCGTTACTATTACTGAACCCAGTAAATTAATACCTGTTGTAGATTCATTGTTCAATGCAACTTGTAATGGTAAATGTGACGGGCTGATTGGAGTAGGTGGCATAGGAGGTACCCCTCCAAATAGTTTGAAGTGGAATACAGGTGCAACCACTACAGCAATTAGTGGTCTTTGTGTTGGTACATATACTATTACTATTACTGATGCAAAAGGGTGTCAAGCGGATTCATCCATTAATATTACTCAGCCAACCGCTATAACTTTTGCTACTGGCATGACTCCAGCAAGCTGTAATGGAGATAATGACGGTTCCGCAAGTGCTACAGCTGGTGCAGGAACCCCGGGTTATACTTATAAATGGAGTAATCTGCAAACAACACAGACTATTTCAAGTATTATTTCAGGTACTTATACAATTACTGTTGTAGATGCAAATAGTTGTACTGTCAATACAGCAATTATTGTAACACAGCCAAGTGTATTATCATATAGTATTGTAGGAACCAATGTGAGTTGTAATGGACAAAATGATGGTTCCGCCTTTGCTACGGGGTTAGGGGGTACTGCTCCTTATACCTATTCATGGTCTACATCTGCAACAACCCAAAATATAACAAGTTTAGTACCTGGCCCTTACACAGTAACAATTACAGATTTAAATGGCTGTGACACAACAGCTAATATTACCATCACTGAATCTACTTCTGTCTCGGTGACTACAGATCAAAAGGATACTGAATGTCAACTATGCAACGGCTATGCTTCTGCTCAGCCGTCAGGGGGTATTCCGCCATATACATATATTTGGGGTGATCCAGCTGCCACAACAGATTCTGTAGCAACTGGGCTATGTTCGGGTRCTGTTCCTTATACCGTAATGGATGCCAACAATTGCGTTGTAACTGGTAATGAGCTGATCAGCGAYTTGAATGCTCCAAMCATACAAATTAAGTTAAGACAACATATTAGCTGTAATGGAAAATGTGATGGCATAATTCGGGTTTCTGCTGTTGATGGCGCAGGCCCTCCGTATAAATATGAATGGTTATTTTCACCTCCTGATTTTGATTCATTAATTACAGATAAATGCCCCGATATATATACAGTTCAGGCCGAAGACAAAGATGGTTGTAAGCAACTCAGGAACATTACATTAATTGAACCAGCACTTCTAGTGCTAAATGCAAAAATTATTAATGTGAGTTGTAATGGGCAAAATGATGGACAGATAAGGGTTTCGGGTTCCGGTGGTACCAGGCCATTCACCTATTCCTGGTCGATAGGTTCATCGGATTCAGTCGTTACCGGGTTAGCGGTTAATACTTATTCTGTTACATTAACAGATTTAAACCAATGTACTATTACTTCATCCCAGTCAATTATAGAACCCAATGCGTTAACACTATTAAACGGAAACACAGTTATTACTTGCCCTGGCGGTAGTGATGGAACTGCATCAGTAACAGCTTCGGGTGGTACGCTTCCATATACATATTTATGGAATGATCCCGGAGGTCAAACGACTTCACAGGCGATAGGATTATTAGCTGGTGATGCTAATGTTACGGTTTCTGATGCTAACGGATGTCGGTCTATTGACACAATATCAGTTTCTGAGCCTTCTGTCTTGGCAATAATCATTACAAATATTGTTGATGCTAAATGTGACAGTGCTACAGGAAGTGTTACAGTTTCGGCTACAGGTGGGAATGGTGTGCCCTATACCTATGCCTGGGATACGCTAGGTAAAACAGGTCCCACTGCGTCACAATTATTCTCAGGATCATACGAAGTTACTGTGACTGATGTCCAGAATTGCTCTGAAGTATTTACAGTTGTTATTAATGACCTTTCTGGTCCTGTATTGATGATGATTGATAGTGTAGATGTTACTTGTAATGGAGGAAATAATGGTAGCGCAACGGTTTCAATCACCTCTGGTAACGGACCGTTTATAAAGGCTTGGAATAATGCTGATGCAGATACTTCTTACAAAGCCGATACATTAGTTGCAGCTACATATACGGTTCGAGTTGATGATATCAATGGATGTAAATCGTTTGTAAGTGTTACCATTAATGAGCCCCCTTTTATAAGTGTGGGATTTACACAGAACAATGTAAGTTGCTTTGGTGGAAATGATGGAGATATTACTGCCTTTGGATTTGGTGGAACAGGAACCTTGAGTTACAGTTGGTCAAATGGCGAAACGGTGGCTGGTATTTCCAGTTTAATTGCGGGTACCTATACTGTAACCGTAACTGACGATAGCGGTTGCTCCCTTTTTGCTCCGACCACAATTACGGAGCCAAACTTGCTTACTACATCTTTAAATTCCGCCAGTATAACATGCAACAATGTGTGTGACGGATTGATCAGCCAGGTTGTAGCTGGTGGTACCCTGCCATATTCTTATATATGGAGCAATGGCAGTTCTAACAAAAATATAAATAACCTTTGTGTAGGGACTTATACTATTACTGTGGTTGATGCCAAAGGGTGCTCAGCAACTAGTAACGAAACAATTACTCAACCTGCATTATTATCAGGTCTAATTTTTGGAGATAGTGTAAAATGTAATGGCACTAATAGTGGATTTGCTTATGTAATTCCATCAGGAGGAATTCAGCCCTACGACTATAAATGGATGCCATCTAAAGAGAACAATGATTCAATAATTGATCTTTTTATTGGAACTTATACGGTAACTATTATTGATGCAAACCTTTGCGATACAGCATATACAGTTACTATAGAGGAGCCAACACCAATGCAATTGAAGACATTTACCACTTTATCATCTTGTAAATTTGATGATGGAACCGCATCAGTTTCGGTTTGGGGGGGTGTCCCACCTTATACCTATCGTTGGCCGGTAACCCCATCTCAAACTGACAGTTTAGCAACCGGGTTGGGCAATGGATGTTTGGAGCCTACTATCCAAGATGCAAATAACTGTGAATTAAACCCTACAATTTGTGTGAGTGATAAAGAAGGCCCAACAGTAATTGTTACAGATACTACACATATTGTTTGTAATGGAGATGGAGATGGTAGTGCAACTGTATCTGCATTTGGAGCAGTATTACCTTATATATACAATTGGTCTATCAATGCAACTACAAGAACAGTTTCTAGTTTATCGGGAGGAATTTATATTTCAACAGTTGAAGATAGTGCGGGATGTATTACTAATACACCCATAACTATTAATGAACCGGATCCATTAGTGCTGACAATGTTCAAGCAAGATGCAACTTGTAATTTAGCGGATGGATATTTATGTGTTTCAGTATCGGGAGGCACACCTCCATATACCTTCGCTTGGTCAGCCTTGGGAGGCACACAACCCTGTATACAACCATTGGAAGCTGGAATATATACTGTTACAGTAAYGGACGCAAACGGTTGTCARGAAACAGRAATAGGAAAYATTACCAATCCCGACCCCACWTATGTAAAGATCATTGCTTCAACTGATGCAACTTGTTTTGGATWTTGTGATGGAACTGCTTTRGTTTCCGGWGCGCAAGGTGTTCTACCATACGACTATTTATGGAGTGATGGAAATTCCCAAACAACACCATTAGCAACAGGATTATGCGAAGGATTTTATGTTGCTCAAATCACAGATAATGATGGTTGCATAAACAGCGATACAATTAGAATTAATGAACCAACAAAACTACAAGTTGATACTTCTTCTATTTCAGGAATTTGCTTTCAGGCAAATGGTATAGCGATTGCAATTCCATCAGGGGGAACACCGGGTTATACTTATAATTGGTCCACAGGAGCTACAGATTCCATAGCCTCTGCTTTGGCGAGTGGTGTTTACCAAATTACGGTATATGATGCAAATAGTTGTATAGAAATTGACAGTGTGAGTGTTAGCAATTTAGGAGCACCAACTGCAAGTATTTTATCATTTAATAATGTGACTTGCTTTAGTGGTAATGATGGAGGTGCTACTGTAACGGCAACAGGAGGTACTATTCCATATTCTTATATTTGGACTAGCGGAGTCACTACCATTTCAATTTCAAGTTTAACAGGCATATTTACCTATTCAGTTACGGTTTATGATGCTAACAATTGTTTTGATGTTACCAGCCAGTTAATTAAGCAGCCTCCTCAGATACAAATGACAATAACAGGATCTCCTGATCCAGTGTGCCGACTAGATACCATTACATTTACGGCTGAACCTGATACACTTATGTATTATCGGTTTTTAGATGCTAATGACATAATGAGTCAGGGTTCTGCAGCTAATACTTACAGAATTTCTGTAGATACAGCTGGAATATTATCTTACAAAGTATGGGGAAAGGACAGTGCTAATTGTATGACTGATACATCAATTTTAGCTAGTGTGACCATTCTCCCAAATGCTACAGTAGATGCAGGACAGGACCAAACGATAACTGCAGACTTTAATGCAATAATGAACGGTAGTTTTACTAATGCTTCAGGAGCTTATTGGATAACAATGGGTGATGGAACATTCGATGATGATAGTAGCCTTATTGCAACATATACTCCCGGGTCAGGTGATATTGGCGTAGAAGGGGATGCAGTAACTTCGGTGTTCTTAAAACTAATTACTTATGGTGGTTGTTTTAACGATACCTCTATTGTTCTTCTGGAAATTGAAAAATTAACAATACCAAACGTATTTACTCCATTCCCAATTACTCCTGGCAAGAATGATATTTTCTATATTTATGGGTTAGTTCCAAATACCAAGTTGGTGGTTTATAATCGATGGGGTATAAAAGTTTATGAATCATTGAATTACAGGAATGATTGGGATGGAGAAGGATTGAATGGTGATGTTTATTACTACATTTTAGAGGCTGGTAATATAACTAAACATGGCTTTGTGAGAATCATAACAAATTAACCTTACTGGTAAAAAACCTTCTTAAATTTTTGATTTTTTCAGTTTTAATTGGATTTTTATGGTCTCTTAAGAAAGGATTGAAGTAATAGTAATGGGTATAGAAAAAATAATGATAATTGGTGCGTTAGGTCAAATAGGATCTGAGCTTACACCTGCACTTAGAAATATTTACGGTACGGACAATGTAATAGCTTGCGACTTAAAAGAACCCGGGCCTGATTTCAAGGAATCAGGCCCGTTTTTTTATTCTGACGTACTCGACAAGGAGAACATCTCTTCCATAGTTGAAAAGAATGGCGTAACTCAGATATATCATTTGGCTGCATATTTATCTGCAAAAGCAGAGCATAACCCTGCAATGGCTTGGAAATTGAACATGGAAGGATTATTCAATATATTGGATGTTGCGATAGAAAATAATATCAATAAATTGTTTTGGCCAAGTTCAATAGCAGTTTTTGGACCAACAACGCCTAAAGTAAATACACCACAAACTTGTATGATGGAACCTAATACAGTTTATGGGATCAGCAAGAAAGCAGGTGAGGGTTGGTGTGAATGGTATCACAAAAAATATGGCTTGGATATAAGAAGTTTGAGATATCCCGGATTGATAAGTTATAAAACTTTACCAGGAGGGGGTACTACTGATTACGCTGTAGATATTTTTCATGGGGCTGTAGCCAATAAGAGATATCATTGTTACTTAAACGGACAAACTAAACTTCCCATGATGTATATGGATGATGCAGTAAGGGGAACTATTGAGTTAATGGAAGCAGATGCTGACAATATAAAGATAAAATCAAGTTATAATATTACTTCCATGAGCTTTACTCCTGCGGAACTAACTGCAGAAATTCAAAAGACAATTCCAGAATTTATTTGTGATTACCAGCCGGATGAACGCCAGCGAATTGCTGATTCATGGCCTCAAAGTATTGATGATTCAAAAGCCTGTGAAGAATGGGGCTGGCGCCATCAATATGACCTACCTAAAATGACTTCAGAAATGCTGAAGCATGTGGGGAAACTTCAAATGGAGAGTTTCTAGTTTACTGTTATTGTCATCCTGAACAGAGTGAAGGATCTTGTTAATTTAAAGCAATATGAAAACAAGATTCCTCTTCCAATAAACCTGTCTGCCGAACAGGCAGGTTGGAAATCGGAATGACATATAATTTTTTGAATTTCGATATCCTCAAATTTTCCCTACAAAGGCCAAAATTTGTTCTTTTTTTTGAGTACTTTAATTCGTATTATTGTATAATATGCTGAATTATAGATACTTAATACAAAAATAGCACTCATCTTTAAAATTTGTCAATTATGAAAAAAGCCACTTTGTTTTGTTTAATGCTAACTACATTTTGTAGTTTAACCTATGCTCAAACACTAACTGTCAACTATACTACTTATAATGTAAGTTGTAATGGAGCTGCTGATGGTGCCATTTATACGT
>NVWW01000139.1 GCA_002746335.1 Flavobacteriales bacterium
TTTGTTGACTCTCTTTACGAAAAACACCCACACTCACAATTGCTCACCGATGGCGAAAACGTAGGACTGCCCAACGGACAAATGGGCAACTCAGAGGTAGGGCACTTGAACATAGGGGCTGGAAGAATTGTGTATCAGGATTTGGTAAAAATTAACCGTGCTATCGAAAGCGGTGAACTGGCACAAAACCCCACATTACTCAACGCCTTTCGTTATGCAAAAGAAAACAACAAACCCCTGCATTTAATAGGCTTGGTTTCTGATGGCGGGGTCCATTCTTCACAAGACCATTTACATACGCTGTGTGATTTGGCAGAAGAAAACGGCATTGAAAAAGTGTTCATCCACGCTTTCACTGATGGCCGCGATACCGACCCCCACAGCGGCAAGAATTACATCGAAAAACTGAAAAACCACCTGGAGTTTCCTCTTGAAAAGGAGGTGTCTCGAACGGACGGGGGATTAAAAAGGGCTGAGTTGGCTTCAGTCRTTGGCCGTTACTATGCCATGGACAGAGACAAGCGATGGGAAAGAGTAAAAATTGCTTACGACCTGCTTGTTAATGGAAAAGGAAAMCCGTCAAATGATATSCTGCAAAGTATGCAACAATCGTATGACAATGGCATCACCGATGAGTTCATCAAACCTATTGTGAAAGTGGATGAAAATGGCAACCATGTTGGCAGAATAAACAAGGGAGATGCCGTATTATGCTTTAACTTTCGAACAGATCGTTGCCGGGAAATCACCRTGGCACTGACACAACAGAATTTTCCGGAATATGCAATGGAAATCATTCCATTGCATTACGTAACTATGACCAATTACAACAGTTTGTTTCAAAACGTTCATGTGATTTTTGAAAAAGACAACCTGCAAATGACAATGGGCGAAGTGCTGGCAAAAGCAGATAAAAAGCAAACCCGCATTTCGGAAACCGAAAAATACCCACACGTTACCTTTTTCTTTTCAGGAGGAAGGGAAGATGCATTTGAAGGTGAAAAACGCATTTTAATCAATTCGCCAAAAATAGCTACTTACGATTTGCAGCCCGAAATGAGCGCTTATGAAGTTACAGATGCCATCTGCACAGAACTTGAAAAACAAGAGCCTGATTTTATCTGCCTGAACTTCGCCAACCCCGACATGGTGGGGCATACGGGTGTTTATGAAGCGGTTACCAAAGCGCTCGAAGCTGTGGATTCCTGTGTAAAAAGAGTGGTGGAAACAGGGGTAGAAAATGGCTACTCTTTTCTTATCATAGCTGACCACGGCAATGCAGACTATGTAATTAATGAAGACAACTCGCCAAACACCGCGCACACCACCAACCCCGTTCCCTGCATTTTGATTGATAACAACTTCAACAAGATAAAAGATGGAATTTTGGCAGATGTTGCCCCTACCCTATTGACCATGCTTGGAATGGAAATACCAGGGGAAATGACGGGAAAGGTGTTAGTGGGTTAATCCCTAATCAAATGCACATAGCCGGTTTCCAGCTCTTCCGAAACAGTGAGCACGAAGTAGTAAACACCATCCTTGCATTGCAGCCCGTTTTTGTAGTGTCTACCGTCCCAATCGTTTTGGTAGTTAGAGTTTTCGTACACCTTTTTGCCCCAGCGGTTGTAAATGATGATTTCACTGAAAGGATAGTATTGCAAACGGTCAATCACGAAATAATCATTTTCGCCATCGGCATTAGGCGTAAATACATTGGGGATTTCAATTTCGCAATCCTTAAAAGTAACTGAAATGTCACCTGCTGCCTCATCTCCACACGGCTCATTTATCGTAATGTCATAATTCCCTGTATTTAGTGGCATAACCGTTGCGTAGCCATTTTCAGCAACAGCAATTGAGCCGCTGCCATTCCAATCGTAATCGTAACTTCCGCTTCCTCCACTCACACTAATGGTTATCGTAATTTGCTCACCTTCACAGATAGCGGTATCCTGCATAACGGTTACTTGCAAGGGGTCGTAAACAGGCACCGTAGCAGCAACGGAATCTGAATGCGTTTCACCGCAATCGTCAATGACCTGAACAATATATTCCATAGTTACCAGCGGTGTGTCCAAAATTTGTGTTCCGCTAACCACAATGGTATCCCATGACCAGGTGTAAACATATCCCGTACCCGTTCCACCTGTTGCCCCAACTTGAAGTGTTACCCCGTCTCCTACACATTGCACGGTAGTATTTCCCGCAAAATTGAGCGCCAAAGGCGGATAAATAGGTACATTCACTGTTGCAGATGCAGTAGTGTCCGTGCCACATTGGTCGGTAACGGTAAGTATGTAAACAGTCGTTGAATTAGGATTAACGGTAATGCCGGTTCCTGTATCTCCCGTACTCCACGAATATTGATAGCCGGGATTTCCTCCTGAAGCCGTGGCGTTCAACGTAACCGCATCTCCAGCACATTGCACCGAATCATCATTCACGGCAAGCATCAGTAACGGATGCGTTTGAATATTAACGACAATGCTGTCGGTAACAGGTGCAGCTCCACAGTCATCGGTCATGGTAACATAATAGGTAGTATTGATTGAAGGGTTTACCGTTATGGTATCGTCCACATCGCCATTGCTCCATGTATAGATGAAGGGAGGGGTTCCATTACTTCCGGAAGCAATCAGCGTGGCTAAATCACTTTGGCAATCAACTGTGGTGTCGTTGCTTAAAACAAGGTTAAGTTGTGGCGGCTGAATAGTAACAGTAACACTATCGGTTGAAGACAAAATACCGCAGTCATCGGTTACGGTTACGAAAAATGTGGAATCGGTTACTGGATAAGTGGTTATCAAACTGCCTGTATCTCCCGTGCTCCATGTGTATTGATAACCTGTGCCTGTGCCTCCTGAACCTATTGCCGAAAACGGCACCGTATCTCCAGCGCAAAAGATTATAGTGTCGCTGAGGGCGGTAATAGCTGGCGCCACAATTTGAATAGTTACTGTTGCTGTATCGGAAATGCTATCGGCCCCGCAATAGTCGGTAGCTGTTACTATAAACGAAGAGTCGGTGGTTGGCGCAACGGTGATAATGCTGGTCGTATCGCCTGTATTCCAAATGTATTGATACCCAGAGCCGGTTCCGGCAGAGGCAAAAGCCATTAGTATGACACTGTCACCCGGGCAGCTTGAGGTGGCATTTGCAACCGTCAATTGTACCGGGATAATTTGAATATCAATAAATACTGAATCGCTAAACGGCCCGATGGCGCAACTATCAATCGCGGAAACGATAAGCGTGTCCACTTGTGTTGGAGTAACATAAATGGTGTCGCTTGTTTCTCCGTTGCTCCACAGGTAGGTATAATCGGGAATGCCTCCGCTGGTTGCAACAACTACCATTACTGAATCACCAGGGCAGTTGCTAAAAGCATTATTGGCAACAACATTCAGCGTGTAATCCTCTAAAATGTAAACATATGATTGAATTAAAATGGTATCCCCACAAGGGGTTATTTTTTGTATGCCTATGGTGATAGTGTCTGTACCTTCGATAAGCGTATCCGCCAGTGGGGTAATGACTAAATTAGCACTAAACTGGCCTTGCCCAATGGTAACGCTGTCGGGAATTGTATCGTAATCCAATCCCATAATAGCGTTGCCCCCAATAGTGTAAGTAATCGTTAAATCGCTGGTAGTATCAGAGCGTGTAAAGGTGAAAACTGCCTGGGTGCATCCCTCTATGATGGCCGAATCAACCGTAACGGAATCAACGGTAATGGAAGGCACACCTGTGGAAAGTGATATTTGCACATCATTGGAAGAAAAACTTCCTCCTTCGAGAAAAACACCTGAATCCAATATGCTATCGCCCGCATCAGCTATGGCCAGTTTAATATGATATTGCTGATTGCATTGCACCAGCGCCAGCGCATCGAGCACAGTTGTGAACCCGTCAAACTGGATATAGGTTGGACTGGAATTGTAAGGAGGAGTGGCCCCATCGCCATTGTCAACATAAAAGGCAGAGTTAGATACATTGTTTACATTGTCAATAGTTACAGGTGTTGTGGTAGAAGGAATAAGGGCTATATTCTCTGCATTGTTGGTATAAGGTCCATTAAAACCCGGCCCGCTGATGAAAAATCCGAAAGCATCATTGAACCCTGCATTCACAAATTCAAGATATTCTTCAGATGCAAAAACATAGCGGAAACGCAAGGTGTCTCCTTGCGGGATGAAATCAAACTCCAACACAGCCGGGTCGTTTGCGCCTGCTCCGCTAATGGCCGCTAGGTCGGGGTCGGTGCCTGTATTTGCCACTGCAATGGTCGCACCGCCCTGATTGTTGGGTCCTAAGGATACGTTGACATGACCTGTGGAGAGAAACAAGCCGTTTGGCAGACCGGCATTGGCATTTGTAGCGTCAAAATGAGCAATCTGCACATTTAAGCTGTCGCCCGATTGCCCATTGAACGTAACATTGCTCACCGTTACCCCCTGCCCCAGCAGCACGTTCTGTACCAATTGGGTGGGCGTCATGGTGGTGTCGAGCACGAGTTGTGCCTGTACAAAAAAAGGAAGAATAAGAATAGATAAAAGGAGGGCAAACAGCCAGTGGCTGTTTGAGCCAGCTTGTGCGCAGTTAGCCAGCTTCTTCGTTGTCATTCGGTTGTTATTCAATACCCCAAATTTCAAGTCCCAAGAACAGAATTTTTCTTATCCTTTTCAAGCGTTGTTTTTTATCCTTTGAATTTGAGACTTGAAATTTGGKGTTTGRGTCTATTTAATTAAATGCTATTTTTTTCCTAATAAGGTTACCGWACCGGRTTTTTCAATTCTTCGCCTGTCAAAGCCAATGGCRTTAATTAGGTAAACATAYACGCCTGTCTTCATGGTTTTGCCGCTGCGYGTTTTGCCRTCCCAACTGMRRTTGATGTYKTCKGAMMWRAAAACMSSRKCRCCCCAACGGTCAAATAYWGTAATWTCAAAYTTGGTRATKCCGATGCCKCKRATTTCRAAYTCATCATTTTTGCCRTCTCCGTTTGGYGTAAAAACATTKGGCACCCAYAACACYGTTGGCGGTTTAAGCTCTTSCMGAGCAGTGTCARTACARCCGAATTCRTTRGYAACGATAAGGGTTACCACAAAYACYCCTTCRAGCYTGTAAGAGTGAGTMGGGTTTTCRTCTTCRGAGTCATTGCCATCGCCAAAATCCCAATCAAAAGTAATGGCATCATCAGATGATTCATTGGTGAAATTAATGACGTTGTCTCTGCGGTAATCGTAGGTAAATGCCGCTTCGGGCACTTCAATGATAATCGTTACAAATGCTGAATCCTTGTTTTCACACTCATCTTCCACAATCACGGTATAATTTACCGAGGTCAACGGAAACACCGAAACAGAATCTTTGTTACCGGCAAAATTGTTCCACGAATAAGTGTAAACGCCCGTACCACCCGTTGCCAATGCTTTCATATCTACCTGTTCGCCCGGGCAAACAKKCACGGTATCAGGYACCGMAGTAACYGCSAKCGGGTTGTATTGCGGCACATAAATTTCCACTGAATTATACACGGTATCAAATTTACAATTATCGGTAACGCCAACGGTAAGGATAATAGTCGAATCGGGATTAGCGACTACTGAATCACTAAGAGTTTGCCAGCCGTCCCAAGTGAATTGGTAGCCACCGCTACCGCCCTGTGCAGCCGCTTCGAAAGCAATAGGATCACCAGGGCACAGCAAAGTATCATTTTGCCCTGCATCTACCGTTAACAGAGCATAATTAGGCATAAAAACATTCACAGTTACGGAATCGGTGTCAATRCCRCACTGATCAATTACATAAAATATATAGGAKGTATCAGAAATTACTATGAGCGTCTGGCTGGTATCGTTTTGCACTCCATTGCTCCACCAGTTGGTGTATGGCGGATATCCGTCTGAAATCGAGACGCTGATTTGCACTGTATCTCCAGGGCATATGGCCGATGTATCTTGWGGCGTCAATGTCAAATCGTCTGACTGCACCACTACCTTTATTACAGTATCTACTGTTTGTGTGTTACAGCCATCGGTTACCGAAACATAATAATCAGTAGTTGTAGCAGGGGATACATAAATGGATGAGTCGGTATCACCCGTGCTCCACTGATAGGTAAATTGCGGGATGCCGCTAGTTATATTTACCAAGATGTTGATGGAATCACTGGTGCAATCCATCGTATCGTTTACGACTGAAAGCACCAGTGGAACGGGGTCATATATCGTCAAAATAATTCCAGCAGAGCCTGAAATCAAACAACCGGTAGAATCGCCAATAATATCAATTTGAATCGTTTCCATACCTTCGATAATGCCATCATCAAGAGGAGTAAAGCTGATGGTAACACTGTCCTGTCCGGCTGCAAAATAAACACTGTCAGGAATAAAACTATAATCGGTGTCATTGATGGCTGTGCCAGAAATATTATAAAAAATAGTATCTGGATTAGCAATGTTTCCTGCGCGTACGAAAGTAAGTGTAACCGCGCCACAACCCTCGTACAAAGTAGTATCTCCTGATGTGGTTGAGTAAGAAGGAGTAGCAGAAATGATTACGGTACCGCTGCTGAAGCTGCTGGCTTCGAGAAAAACCCCGGAATCTAATGCTGTGTCAGTGCCATCAGCTATAGCTATTTTGATATGGTAGGTTTGCCCACACACAACTGGGGAAATTGCTGTCAATATCGTTGTAAAACCATTTAATCCCACTGTAGTGTTGGCAGGATTATCAATATAAAACTGTCCATTGAGGTTGGGCTGAACAGAGCTTATGGTGATGGGCAGCGGGGGCGTACTATTGGGCACTACAGCAATATTTTCAGGAAAATATGCAGTGCCACCAATGTTTACCTGTTGATAATCAGGAACACCATCTGCAGGCGGTGCGTTAGTGCCGTTGTTTACGTTGTCAGTCGGGGTTATGCCTGGACCTGAAATATAAAATCCGAAAACATCGTTGAAAGTTGTGTTAATATATGTCTGATACTCATCAGAACCAAAAACATACCTGAATTTTACCGTGTCAGCAGAAGGGATAAAATCAAATTCAAGAATAGACACATCATTCACAGAACTTACTGAAAACGTTTGACCAATCATTGGTGGCACCGAATTGGCTGTAACTAACATATCCGGATCACCGCTCACTGCTGCTGCAGGTGTCCCGAATCCGGTGGGGGTTACTCCATCAATATGCCCACTGGACATAACTATTCCGCTGTCTAAACCAAGGTTTGAGTTAGTGCCGTTAAAAAAGCCTATTTGGTCAGGAGAACCTGTATACACAAAGTTGCTGGCCGTTACTCCCGCTCCCAACAGTACATTTTCAACCAAATATTGCTGAGAGTTGTAGGGCGGGGCATTGGTGGCTGTAATTTGAGAAACAGCAGAGCCGCTCAATAACACCCCCACAAATAAGAAACACAGGTATTTAATAAAAGAATCCACCTGAAAATATAAGTTTACAAAAATATTAAATTTAATGTTGCTGATTGTTCTTTGTTCCTTTATAGCGTATTATTATTAGATTTCTAACAGGTGCTTTTCAATAAATTTCGAGTATATAATTACCTTATTAAAAGTAGTTTACAAATAGCATTTTTCAGTTTTCCCTACAGGCCATGTAATTTGATTTTTCCAATGCCATTCCTATATTTGCCCCCTTTTACTTTTTTAAGACGGAAAACTATTGGTAAGTTGCTTTAAAACCACTCAAATGGAACACATCAAAAATTATATTGAAGAAAACAAAGCGCGTTTTTTGGATGAACTGCTTGAACTCTTGCGCATTCCATCCGTAAGCGCTGACCCAAAATACAAGCAAGATGTGGARCGTTGCGCGCAAGCGGTAAAGGAAAAACTYATTGCCGCTGGCGCTGAAAATGTTGAAATYTGCCCTACYGAAGGCCACCCRATTGTTTACGGAGAGAAAATRATTGACGGTGCCCTGCCTACTGTGCTGGTTTACGGCCACTACGATGTGCAACCRCCYGACCCGCTTGATTTGTGGGATTCACCRCCATTTGAACCAACMATCCGCAAAACYGACAAYCACCCGGAAGGCGCCATTTTCGCACGCGGCTCMTGYGATGACAAGGGCCAAATGTATATGCACCTCAAGGCATTTGARCTGATGATGCAAACCAAYACRCTTCCCTGCAATGTGAAATTYATGATTGAAGGCGAAGAAGAAGTCGGCTCRGATAACCTCGCTGAATTTGTTAAAAACAAYAAGGGAAAATTGGCTGCTGATATCATCCTTGTTTCAGACACATCCATCATTGCCAATGATGTACCTTCCATTACTGTTGGMCTGCGYGGGCTAAGCTACTTACAAGTGGAACTGACCGGCCCAAACAAAGATTTGCATTCAGGGGTCTATGGCGGTGCTGTGGGCAATCCCATCAACATACTGTGTGATATGATTAACTCGCTGACGGATGAAAACAAGCGCATTACTATTCCTGGGTTTTATAATGATGTAGAAGTTCTGAGCGAAGAAACCCGGGCAGAAATGGCTAAAGCACCATTCGATTTAGACGCTTACAAAAAAGAACTCAGCGTGGATGATGTAATGGGCGAAAATGGATACTCTTCTTTGGAGCGCGCTACTGTCCGGCCTACTTTGGATGTAAACGGCATTTGGGGCGGTT
>NVWW01000140.1 GCA_002746335.1 Flavobacteriales bacterium
AGTTATGAATTCAAGAACCTCATTATCGGCAGTTATACAGTTTATGCTTTTTCCAAATGTGATAAATTCGACAATGCAAATAACTACAATTCATGTGCAATGGCGATTGAAAAAACTGGAACAATTACACAAATAGGCCAAACTGTTGAATTATCAGATATTTTAATTTACCAATAGAAAAATGAGATTTTTCTTCATAATTGTTGTCTTTTCCTTGATTACCTCCAATGCTTTTTCTCAAAGCAAAAAAGAGATCAAAAAAAACGGAATAAATTCTTCTACCAGCACCGTTACTAAATTCAAGGATGGTAAATGGAGTACAATTAAAGATTCATTTGAAAAATTTGATAGATCAGGCAATACTATCGAACGATTTACTTACAATAAAATGGGTGATGTTAAGCGCAGAGAAACCTTCACATATAACAAGAATAATGATGTAATTGAGGAAATTTCCTATGGTACAGATGGGAAAATCAGACGAAAAGTCAAAATTAAATACAATGCCCAGAACGATAAGATTGAAGAAACCACTTATGATGCAAATGATAAATTAATAAGAAAGAGAAACTACAAATTCAATGCATTTGGAGAAAAGACGGAAGAATTGACCTCTAATGGAAATAACAATATCACAAAAAAGATCACTTATACCTATGATAAAAAAGGAATGAGAACTGCAAGAAAAACATTTGATAAAGACGGGAAATTGGTAAATACAAAAAAATACATTTACGATTATTGATGATGAAACAGTTTCTGTTCATATTGTTAATTTGTCTTGCGTGTTTTGGCATTAAAGCCCAAACAAATGATGCAGGGCTCTGGACAGGATTGGGAATTGAGAAAAAAATTACGCAGACACTCTCAATTAATTTTGAAAATTCGATAAGACTGAATGAGAATTACGGGAAAGTTGGAATTATTTTGCATGACTTAAGAATATCTTATAATGTTAGTAATTCAATTAGAGTTGCTGCTAATTATCGGTTTTCAAAAAAAAAGCGTATTGATGATTTTTATAATAGCCGTCATCGATATTATTTCACGATGTCCTTTAAACAGAAAATGGGAGCTCTTGACTTAACATACAGAACCCGTTTTCAATCCCAATACACTTCTTTTTATTCTAGCGAAACAGGTATAATTCCAGAAAACCTGTTCAGAAATAAACTTACCATTGCCTATTCAACGGGTAAACCCTACAAACCATTTATTGCGACAGAGATGTTCTACCAACTAAACAACCCAATTGCAAATGAATTCAGCAAAGTTCGCTATGTTGGGGGTATAGATTATACCTTAAACAAAATGAACAGAATCAGATTTTTTTACCTTTTCCAAAAGGAAATTAACGCCATTAATCCCCTGAGTTTGTATGTGGCAGGTATTGATTATCAGTACACATTCTAAAAAAATTACTGTATTGCTATTTGCAGAATCCCTCTATAGTTCTTAAAAATTGTTTTTTATCCTTTATTAATCCCTTCGTATATTGCATACGATTAATCTCTAATCTATATTTCATGAAATACTTTGTATTAATTACTTTGATGTTGTTTATGCTATTGAGCCATGCTCAAGAAGGTAAAAGCGATCTATCTCCTGCTGAAACAGTTGCTGCATGGAATGATGCTTTAACCAACGGTGATCATAAACTCGCCAAAAAATATACATCTAAAACCTCTAAGAAATATATTAAAAAAGAATTCGGATCATTGAAGAGTCTAGCCGGAATTTATCAAAAAAGCTTATCTAAAAAACGAGATATAGAAGAAGAAAAGATCAACGGTAAAGAATCTATTGTAACTTATGTCGTGCACTACGGTAATGGTACTGTGAAAAGATGGATTGATAAACTATTCTTAGAAAAAGGAAAATGGAAAGTTGCTCCGCAATTTGTCAATTCATCAGTCGTGACGTTAGAAGAACCAGAAATATTTACAATTGTTGAACAAATGCCAGAATTCAAAGGTGGGCAGTCAGCACTATTTAGATATTTGGCAGATAACATCAAGTATCCTTCTCAAGCCAAAGCAAATGGTATTCAAGGAAGAGTATATGTGTCCTTTGTAATCGACAAAACTGGCAATGTAACTAATGCAAAAATACTGAGAGGAATTGGAGGTGGATGCGATCAAGAAAGCTTAAGAGTAGTAAATGCAATGCCAAAATGGATTCCCGGTAAACAACGAGGTAAGCTTGTTGTTGTCCAGTACAACTTGCCTATTAGGTTTAAATTATAAGCATTCTATTCTTAATACAGCCGTAAAATTTTATCACTTGAGCTTTGCAGACCCATTACAGACTTTCTTTCAGTATCAATCAGTATTTCATTAAGCTTTTAATAAATCCCTCCTCAAAATTGTTCTTTCATCCTTTATTTATCCCTTCGTATATTGCATAAGATTAATCAGAAACTAAATCTAATGAGACAGCTTATAGTTATTTCTTTGATGTTGTTTGCGCCATTGAGTCATGCTCAGGAAAGCAAAAGCGTTCTGTCTCCTTCTGAAACAATAAGCTTATGGCATGAGGCTTTAACTAAAGGTGATTATAAACTCGCAAAAAAACACACCTCAAGAACCTCTAGAAAATACATTAAAAATAATTTCGGATCACTTAAATATGTATCCCGAATTTATCAAAACAATTCAAAAACTATAACCTATACAAAGCGGGTTATTGAAGAAGAAAAAATCAATGGTAAAAATGCTATTGTAACTTATCTCATGCACTATAGTGATGGTACTATAAAAAGGTGGATTGATAAACTATTTTTAGAAAGAGGCCAATGGAAAGTTTCTCCGAAATTTGTTCGTTCATCAGATATCACCCCCGATTCAGACAAAGAGACCCATATCTTAGACGCCTCGCAAGTATTTGAAACTGTTGAACAAATGCCTGAATTTCCAGGTGGACAAACAGCATTAATGCAATATCTGGCAAAAAATATCAAATATCCAATAAATGCTAAGGCAAAAGGAATTACAGGAAAAGTATTTGTATCCTTTATAATCGACAGAGAAGGAAATGTAACTAATGCAGAAGTTCTTAGAGGAATTGGTGGTGGATGCGATCAAGAAAGTTTAAGAGTAATAAATGCAATGCCAAAATGGATTCCTGGTAAACAACGAGGTAAAAATGTACTCGTACAGTACAATTTACCTATTAGGTTTACATTATAAAAAAATAAGCCGTTTAGTTCTAAATACAGCTGTAAAATTGTGCCTATTGAACTATCAATAAGAACCATTACTGATTTCCTATCCGTTTCAATTAGTCTCTTTCTTGCATTACATTTCTTAACACAAAAAAGTGGAAACCGAAAAGCCAATATTTTTATTGGGCTGTTCTTTATTCAATTAGGTCTGAGTGTTTTGTTTGTTCAGCTAGAACGACCAGAATTCGAAAACTTATGGTCCAATCTACTGTGGCTACCAATACTCTCCCCTTTTCTACAAATTCCTTTACTATTATTCTATGCTAATTCCCTTACATTGGGAAAGAAACCCAAGGATAATCTATGGATACTAATTCCTGGAGGTCTAGAGTTTATAATAAGAACGATCTTCTTATTTTTGGAGTTTGACTATCCTCTCTATAAAAACAGCTTTTTTCAAGATTTCATTTTTTATACCAACTTCTTTTCTCTTGCTTTTAACATCTGGTTGCTGGATTGGATATTAATTATTATCAAAGAGCACAATAAAAACATCCTAACTTACTTTTCAAGCATTGATAATAAGACTCTCAACTGGTTAAAGAATATCACGCTTATTATGCTTGGCTTTCATATAATATGGCTAATAGATGATTCCGGTCAACTTTTATTTGAAGGCAACATTATTTCCATGTTTATTGCTGATTTTTCTGACTATGCTACTTTTTTAACCGTTTGCTGGATTGGACTTCAGGGTTTAAAACAACCTAATATATACATTTCCGAGAATAATGAAATTCCAGATATCGAAACAACTTCCATTAAGCAAGATGATCAACTATTAATAGAGGAAAAAGATATTTACAATCAATTGCTTGGTCTGCTAAAAAATGAAAAACTTTATTGTAATATCGAGTTAACATTAAGAAATTTATCTGATAGCTTAAAGACCAAAGAAAAAATACTATCACGAGCTATAAATATGGAGTCCGGCACCAATTTTTATCAGTTGATCAATAAATATAGAGTTCAACATTTCAAGTATCTACTTGATAACAATACTCACCCAAACTTAAGCTTACTTGGTCTTGCTCAAGAGTCAGGGTTTAAGTCCAAATCAACTTTCTATGATGCATTTAAGAAAATTGAAGGTATTACACCTAAACAATATGAAGTAATGCTCACAAAATAGTCCGAATAGAAGCAACCGGACTGTTTAACACCTCAAAAATTCGATTTACTGATCTGCCGGTTTTATTTTTGTTGACAATTAACAAATAATTTAATCATCATTGCGAACGTAGTGAAGCATCCCATTACGGTAATCCAAGGCTGAAAATTGCTTCGTTCCTCACTAGCAATGACGTAAACCAAAATCATGAAAAAAACACTATTAATAGTAATCAGCATTATCTCATCAACTGCATTTGGACAAGTTTGTTTTGATGTTCAAAGTAATCCAAACAGTACAACACCAGGCTTGAGTGTATTCACTAAATATATCAATGTATATGGAGTAAAGATCTATGCCTCCTCATCGGTCTCTGACGAGGATATCAAACATTGCGCATCTGTTATGGCTGAATATTTGGATAATGATGAAGACAGTATTCCGGACAATCAAGCCGTAGTTGATGAAATGGTAAGTAATGGAGCATTTATGGCCATGTTTAGCACAGATGGGTCAAATGATCAACAAGAGTTTTTTGATAATTATAATGGTAATGATGCAGGGCAAGATCTATATGGAGATGAAACGCATCCTTCCGGCTCATCGCAAAGCAATGGTTTTGACGCTACTTTGGAAGAAGTATTGCATTTAATTACAAGTGCAGGATATTCAGGTGTGTATCCCTCAGTTTTCGGTGAACAACAGGGAACATCACTTTGCAACGCCATGGATATCGCCCGAGGTGGACAATTTACAAGTGTTCCAAACAATTATCCTACTGAAGCATGGTATCATTATGATGACCAAACTTGTGACTATGGTTGTATGGCAACAGAATACATTTATTGGTCACTGACCTCTATTTTAGGAGCACAGAATTATTCAGGACGCTGTAATGACATCTCAGTTGAGTGGGAATTATGCACCAAAACCCAAATTGAAGCAACAGATACTTCGATCTACAAATTATTGACTGATCCTCAATATAAGTTTGCAACCATTCTACCTGATGGGATTTATTGTCCTACCAAAACAGCAACAGGAGTTAAGCCCATCAAAAGGTTAATGGGGAAAATTTATCCTAATCCATCCAATGGAATAATCAAAATTGATTTCCCACAAAAGATAGATCATATTAGTGTGTATGATTCATTGGGAAAACTTGTTTACCATTCATTACGAATAGAACAGCCTCTGGACCTTAGTTTTCTAAATTCCGGATTGTATCACATTACTTTTGATGATATTGTTTTTGATAGGTTGGTGATCAGTAAATAAATTCAACTTATTGAGGTTGTATCAAAAGTCCATTTTTATGTCATCCTGAAGAATGAAGGATCTTGTTACATATTGATAATTAAGGAACAAGATTCTTCACTACGTTCAGAATGACATGGGCCATTTACTTTTAAGATATCCTCTAATTATCCTTTTTACATTCTTTCAATAATTCCACTTACTTTTGGAATATGCTGTTTCAAAAGTATCCTCTTCTACTTTTTGCCTTGTTTATAATCAGCAATAATTCAATTGCTGGAGAAATTCCTGACAGCACTCTTGCTAAAAATTATTATGATAAGGGAAACGAATTATATCAGTCTGCTAAGTATGACAGCTCTAATTATTACTTTGAAGAAGCGTCAAAAATGTTTCTTGAACTACAGGACTGGTACTTCTATGTCCATTGCTTTGATAACATTGCATGGAACTTCATGATCACTGGAAAATATTCAGAAGCTCAGGAACTACTGGATCAAGCTCTAAAAATTGGCATACCCAAACTAGGCAAAGTTCATAATACTATTGGAACGGTATATAATACAAAAGGAGTAGTCTTCAGGAAGACTGCTAACTATGAAAAATCACTAACATATTATTTAATGGATCTTGCTATCATTAAAGAACTTTATGGAGAAAATCACATACAAGCAGCAGGTAGTTATAACAATATTGGTATACTTTTAGATGATATGGGTGACTATGATAAAGCCTTAGATTATTATTACCAAGCCTTAACCATATATCTCAATTCTACAGATAAGAATGATCAACGGGTGTCTAATTGCTATAACAACATAGGGGCAACCTATTTTAATAAATCAAGTTTTGATCAGGCATTAGGGTTCTTTATTAAATCTTTGGAAATAAAGAAAAAGATACTATCCGATAAACACAACCAAATTTCTTCAAGTTATAATAACATTGGTACTATCTATCAGAGTAAAAAGAACTATGAACGAGCCTTAGAATATTTCCATAAAGCCTTAAAAATCAAAGAAGAGGTAACCGGTGAAAATAACATTGGTTATATTAATACCTTGATCAATATTGGAAGTTCACATGAAGGAATGAAAAAGTATAAAGAAGCCTACAATTTTTATGACAAGGCATTAAAACTTCTCAAAAAGCTAGTCGGTAAAAAGCACCCTATGTTAGCTGAAACATACACGTCTTAAGCTTACAAAATATTAACTTTAAATTTTAACCAGAAAGAACAAAAGAGAGGAATAAGATTATCATACACAGAGAAGCTATCGACTTCGTCAACATAGATAACCCCCTCTCTTTTCTACTTCAATTTCGTACAGTTCTGTGAGACATTAGATCTCGTTTTTAAGTAGTTGAAAACAAAGTAGATTGTCCTTTCCTAATTTAAATAGTTATGAATAAAGGTATTAATTATTTCGGTATTGACATCAGCAAGGATGTCTTTGATGTAATGGACTCAACCGGTAAACATGATCAGTTTGAGAACAATTTCAAAGGATTTAAGAAGTTATTGAAACTGCTTGACTCAAATAGTCATTGTGTGATGGAGGCAACAGGTTATTATCATTATCAGCTGGCTTATTATTTAGTAGAGCAAGGATTGAAAGTGTCAGTTGAAAACCCATTGTCTGTAAAGCGATTTATCCAAATGAAATTGTCTAAGATTAAAACAGATAAATCGGATGCTAAGATGATCTGTATGTATGCTCAAAAAGCYGAATTAAAACTTTGGTCTGGGCACTCAAAAAATCAAACAGAATGCTTTCAGATTACTCGCTTATTGAGTTTGTATTTGAAACAAACAACAGCCATCAAGAATAAGCTTCACGGAGAAAAGGTTTTAGGCAATCCGAGTAGTATGGTTGTAAAATCATTGAGGAAAAGTCTAAAAAATATAGAGAAAGAGATAAAAGCACTGGAGATCCAACTAACGGAGTATGTAAAAGTAGAACACCAAAAGCTCCTGACGTTATTAGAAAGTATACCAGGATTAGGCAGAAAGACATCAATAATGCTTATAATACTTACAGATGGGTTTGAACGATTTACTACAGCGAGCCAGTTGTGCGCATTTGCTGGTTTAACACCAATGATACGACAATCAGGAAGTAGTGTGAAGGGGCGCCCAAGAATAAGTAAAATTGGGAATAAGAAACTGAGGAATCTATTGTTTATGTGCAGCTTTACAGCATGTCAACATAATAAAGCATGTCGAGAAATTTATGAAAGAATAACAGCAAAAGGGAAGAGTAAAAAACTGGCCCTAATGGCCGTGTGCAATAARCTACTAAAACAAGCTTTTGCTATTGCAAATTCAGGAATAGAATATGATGAAAGTTATAGAAGTACTTTGGCTATAAATTAATCAACTTTTTATTGGGTTTTTAGCACAGTTCTTTGTTAGGTACCATGTACTCAAGTAATCAACAAGCCATAGAATCTCTATATAGCTATCAACAAGCAATGATGGCTTTAATAACCAATTTTAACGATCTCGATATTTATAGTAATCCTTCACTTTCTGGAATTTCTTCTAAGAATCTGCTTCTCAGTGTTCTTGAAGGTAAAGGAGCTATACTTGAAAAAAAATGGGTAAAAGAAAACGGCAAGAAACAAAGGAAAAAAAGAAAATAATTATTGAATTAGTGTCAGACTGAGCTTATCAGTGCCTTGAGTTTGAAATGCCTAAAATGTCTAAAGTTAAAATTTCAACTTCTTCTCAATTGCTCATTAAATCTCTTATTATTTATCTTCATATAACTTTAGGCATTCAAAACTTTAGTTCACTTTAGGTACTTTAGTTTCTCTAATCACTCAACTCCTTGTCCTCAAAGTCTTCTTCATCCTGAATCTTGGCTGGAGGTTTACCTTCAGCAGTATTGTTATAGAGTCGTGTTGTTGGATAGGCTAAATCGATATCGTTACACTTCCCAAAATCAGTCAGAATATCTTCCCAAAATATTTCTTCACTTGCCCTTCTATTCCTTGGTTCAGTTAAGTAACGAATAGTTAAAAGTACACCACTATCT
>NVWW01000141.1 GCA_002746335.1 Flavobacteriales bacterium
ATATCACCCCTGCTTGTGGAGTAACTACAGCAACCTTAGCAGGAAACACGCCCACGGCAGGTACAGGGACATGGTCATTATTTTCCGGCACCGCTACCATCACCACCCCCACTTCTCCCACTTCGGGAGTAACCGGCTTAGCAGCAGCAGGTACCGCAATACTGCGCTGGACGATCTCCAATGCACCCTGTGCTGCCTCTACCGATGATGTGATGATAACAACCACCTCCTCCTGCGGGCCTGCTTCCGGTGTTTGTACTGCCAACTGGTTTACCGATGCTCGTGATGGCAAACAATATGGAGCTGTCACTATTGGAAGCCAGATTTGGATGTGCGAAAACCTGGCCTATCTACCCAGCGTAGTGGGGCCCGGAACAGGCAGCACCAGTGTAGCCTATTATTATGTTTATGGTTACAGTGGCACCAATGTGGCTACGGCCAAGGCCACGGCCAATTATACTACTTATGGCGTACTGTATAACTGGACAGCSGCTATGAACGGRGCGGCCAGCAGYAGCTCCAGCCCCAGTGGAGTACAAGGAATATGCCCTGCCGGCTGGCATTTACCTTCTGAWGCGGAATGGTGTACGATGGAAAATACAATTGAAGCAGGTACGGATGCAGGTTGCAGTTTGACAAGCTGGCGAGGTACTAACACAGGAGGTGACATGAAAGAAACAGGCACTGCGAACTGGAACTCTCCGAACACCGGAGCGACCAACACCAGTGGTTTCACAGCCCTTCCGGGTGGCTACCGCACTCCGGGCTTGTTCCTATTTGCTAGTATTTATACTTGGTTCTGGACGGCTACGGAGAATAGCGCTACTGATGTACGATGCCGCACTCTGTATAGTGATGAAGCTCGGGTCGCTCGCCCTTCCCTTAATAAGGAGGACGGGTTTTATGTGCGATGTGTAAAGGACTGAATTAATCAAAAGTTGATGATTAAATATATTTGAGGCCAATGGAAATGCGAGAACCCGTCAAACATAATGGCTTGAGCTACAACGATTTTTATAAGTATTACCTTGATTATTGGGGTTTATTACTGAAATATAATGTTGACAATACGAATACCTGCTGGGGGAAGTCAAAGATTGACTGGAAACGCAGCATATTAAGCTATTAAGATGGCTATGAGAATACGAACAAAACAACAACCTGCCCAAATCCTTTCAAAGGGACGGCTCAACCTATGGGCAATCCTCTTTTTTTTCGCAATTACTTGCCTCTCTTCTCTTTGGGAAGGATCGGGGATGGGTCTGTTTGCCCAAGGCGTAGCCATCAACCCCACAGGGGCATCCCCCGATAATTCTGCCATTTTCGATGTGAATTCCACCACGAAGGGCAATCTCTTTCCCCGAATGACCACCGCCCAGAGGGATGCAATAGCTTCTCCTGCCAATGGGCTAATCATTTACAACATTGACTGCAATAATTTCAACTACTATAATGGATCGGCATGGATTCCCATTAACAGCGTGGGTGGCAGCGCACCAGCAACGCCCGGTGCTATAACCGGCAATACCATCGTGTGTGTCAATGCTACAGGGGAGGCATACTCCATTAGCATAGTGAGCGGAGCCACCGCTTACACATGGATAGTACCTGCCGGTGCGACAGTTGCCACCGGCCAGGGCACAACAGCCATTACAGTGGATTACGGCAGCACTGCTGGCAACGTGTGCGTTACGGCCAGCAACAACTGCGGCACCAGCGCTGCCAGTTGCACTGCCATTACCATTAACACTGCCCCGGCAGCACCCACCGCCACTGTTGCCACCGGCATTACCTCAACTGCCTTTGATGCCAACTGGACGGCAAGCGGTGGAGCTACCACCTATTATTTGGACGTTGCCACAGATGCCGGTTTTACGGCCTTTATTAGCGGTTATAATAATAATAATGTAGGCAATGTAACGACCCATACGATAACAACCACGCTTACCTGCGGCACTACCTATTATTACCGGGTAAGGGCAAGTAACGCTTGTGCCACCAGCGCCAATTCTAATACCATTACGCAGGCGACCGCTAGTACTCCGTCAACCCCCACTGCTACGGCAGCAACCGGTATTACTTCATCGGCATTTACTGCTAACTGGACTTCTGTCAGCGGTGCAACAAGCTATCGTTTGGATGTATCCACAGTGAATACCTTTTCATCCTATGTTAGCGGATACAACAACAAAAATGTGGGAGGTGTTACTTCATCTAGTGTTACAGGATTAGCTTGTGGAACAACTTATTATTACCGTGTTCGTGCTGTAAACAGTTGTGCTACAAGCGGTAATTCCAACACCATAACTGTTAATACTACGGGAGGGTTGATTGATTTCTCGGGGTGTCCTGCCGGCCAAAAATGCTGTGAACCCGGCTTCTGTGGTAGTGGTTGTGCAATCTGTATACCCATAGCCTCAGTGTGTCCATAGGGAGGAAACCCTTGTCAAATTGAGGTTGTCTGAATATGAAAACAAAACAAATAAAAAAGTACTTGAAACCCCTAATTACATACGCAGCCTGTTTTTTTCTTGCCATATCCATATATGGCCAGTCATTCAAAGGAACGGTTGATAATTACGTACAGTCTTCCCTTTATCTGTATCAATGCTATGGCGATACCTTGCTGTTTGCCGACTCGACCATTACAAATAAAAACGGGGAGTTTGCTTTTGATCTAAGCTCTGCCGTAGATCGAAAAAATCCGGCAGGTATTTATAGAGTCATTCTCCAGGGCAACCAGTTTTTTTATGTGCTCAATGATGGTAATCCGATTAATATAAGAACGCTTTATCAACCAAGTTCTTTTTACAACATAGCCACCGATAGTTTAACAGTACTTCAGTCAGAGGAAAACAAACGCTTTTATGAATTTCAACGCATACAACAGCAACTCAATGTAACGAACCAGTGGCTTTTGCAAATGATGAGACTTTATCCATTACACGACCCTTTCCACAAAAAAATAGAAAACGAATACTATGAGCGTTATAAAGCCATGGAGCAATTTGTAAAAGGCCTTCAAGATCAAGGTGTGGCGGCAGAAAAAATCGCTTTGGCCTATCACCAACCCCGCAATCCGGATTGGAAGCAACCTGACCCCTGGCGAGACAGTATCATTGCTTCGCATTACTTTGACCATTTCAACCCGGCAGACTCCTTTTACATGTACACCAACATATTGTCTGAAAAAATGGATATTTATCTTGTTCTAAGGACCAATAAAAGAGATGCCTACGGACAGCCGGTTAACGATGAAATGCTATTTGCTGGAGCAGCAGAAACTTTCTTGGAAAACACCCTATCTGTTGGAGGTAGCCAGGGAGAGGCTTTTGAATTCTGCTTAAATTATTTCCTCAAAAAATTAAGCAAAGAACATCAATACAATGCTTTTATGTCCCTGTACGATAGGTGGGTAAAAACGGAAGATAGCAGCTGTGAGCCAGCTACCACCAAACTTAACTGGGCAAGAGAAAAAGCAAGTGTACTCCGGGGTGTGCAAATCGGCAGCATTGGTCCTGATTTTGAGATCATGGAAAGTAAGCTGAAAATGCACGAACTACAGAGTGATTACACTCTATTGGTATTTTGGGCGAGCTGGTGCCCGCACTGCACAAAAATGTTACCCGAGATCAAAAACATCACCGATCGTTTTAATCAGAAGCAAGTAGCCCTAAAAACGGTGGCTATTTCTTTGGATACGGATAAAGAGAAATGGCAGCAATATGTTCAGGACAACGGGTTGTTCACTTGGCTCAACACTTCCGAACTCAAAGGGTGGAAGGGCGATGTGTCGAAACGCTATAACGTATATGCTACACCAACAATGTTTTTGTTGGATAAAGACAAAAAAATAATCGCCAAACCGAACAATGTCAACCAATTGAAAGAAAAGCTTGCAAAAGAGAAAGCTAACAAGGTAATCATTGACAATAATCAATAAAACAGCGGCTCCGAAAAACAGAAAATGAATAATTTAAGGGAAGCGCTTGTAAATGTTTTTACGGACTGGCAGCTGCAGAAATAAACACTATTTACTACCGAATGTTGTTTTTTTTGCCCAGACGAGTTTCCAATTCGTCATCAAGGGCTTCTTCTAAAAACTCTTTTAATAACGGTGCAAATGTTCCATTTTTACCAAATAGTTATTGGTCTGCCCTTAATTGCCTGAATGTCTTCTTCTTTAATGAACTGTAGTCAAGGGGGTAATTTATTCCGGTTCATCTTTAAATACAGATTGCCTTTTTTTGCACTTCTACCATTCAAGGCTCAGGAGGAAATCCTATTACAATTAAATACCTTTGTTGCATGCTATCGAGATTGTTATTTGTTTCTTTTTTTCTCATTAGTAATGTATTGATTGCTGAAAGCGATGTTGAGCAAGGCAATAAAACAGACAGTTTAAAACTACTGTTAGAGGAACCTCATTCCGTTGGAGATAAAATAGAATTACTAAAGCAATTGTATGACGTATCAGCCCCACAAAACGAACTTTATGCTCTCCGTTTAATTGAGTTGGCACAAAATCAGGGAGACGATAAAGAAGAAGCGTTATCCTATATTTTACTGGGCAAAACCCGCTATGTGCAGGAAAAATATGAACAAGCTCTGGAAAGCTACCTGAAAGCTCTGGAGATTATTGAAAGAGAAGATCTAAAAGAAATATTTTCTAGGATTCATGCTCATATTGGCATTACCTATTTTCTTTTGAATGATTATTCAAAGGCAATTATTCATTTAAAAGGTAGTGTTGAATACGAGAACAAAAAAAGCATTGAGAATAGAAAAATTTCTTGCTTTAATACCCTAGGCAATGTGTATGTAAAAATTGGAGATTACCCCAGTGCATTACAGTATTACCTAGAAGCGCTAAAGATTCTGGAAATAGCCAACAATGACTTTGCTGTAATGAGCCGTGTAATCAACAACATAGGGATTATTTACACGGAATTAAAAAACCCAGATAAGGCAATAGAATTTTACAACAGGGCATTGGCAATTAGTGGGCAGACAAAAGATAAACAGCTGAAAAGTACCCTGCTTTCAAATCTTGGAATATGCTATTTAGATAAATCCGACTTCAATAAGGCAGAAAATTATTTTTATAAAGGATTGGAAGTAATCGGTTCAGAGAGTAACGCAGCTAAGGCCTACATATTAAACAACCTGGGAACAATTTACCTGCACCATGACAAATTTGATTTGGCGATGTCTCATTTTAGAGAATCATTACTGATTAATAAAACGATTAGCGATGTGTCTGGTATTGTCAATGCCTACGGTAATATAGCCAAAGTACATCGGGAAAAATCCGACTATAAGCCAGCCCTGGAGTATTTTAACAAAGGCCTTGCCCTGGCTCAACAATATACCTTAAAAACTCCTATTCCCTGGATTTACAAAGACATTTCCGAAACATATAAACTGCTTAACCGGCCTAAAGAGGCTCTTAAATATTATGAATTATACGAACAACAAAAAGACTCTCTTTTTAATAAAGAGAAAGCAACTATAATGAGCAATATGGAGGTGAAGTATGAGGTGGAGAAAACAGAAAAGGAAAATATTGAACTAAAGAACAAAAATAAAATAGAGACCTATAAAAATGCAGTTCTCATCGGCTGTTTAATCATGTTACTAATTGTAAGTGGTTTCATCTTGTCAAGGCAGTTAGCAAAAATGAAAAACAATAAATTGCTATATAAGAAGAACAGGCAGTTAGATAAAACTCAAAAGGCATTGATTGAAACAGACTTGAAAAACACGAAATTACAATTGGAGTATAAAAAAGGTGAACTAACAAACCTTGCGCTATTTATTACTAAAAGAAATGATTTTCTGAATAACCTGAAGCTCGAGATGGCAAAAGCGAGTAGGAAATTGGAAACAGAAAAGGATAAATCATTGGTAAAACAACTACAAATTCAGGTTGCTCAAAGTTTAGATTTGAGCAAGGAGCGAAAACAATTTTACATATATGTAGAGCAGGTTCACCAGGAATTCTTTTTAAAGCTGCATCATCTGTTTCCTGGCCTCACCACGAAAGAGAGGCAATTGGCGGCTTATATTCGGTTAAGTTTATCTTCGAAAGAAATAGCTTCTTTATTGAATATTGAACCGATGAGCGTGAATGTTAACAGGCACAAGTTAAGAAAGAAGCTTGGGCTGAATAAAAATGATGACCTCCCAGAGTTTATTGCCCAAATATAACCCGTCTTTTAGGGTATAAACGTTTTTTATCATTTTTTATATCTCGTTTTTTTAAATAGCTGACAATCAGTATTTTGTGTATAATTTATTATATACAAAAGTTGAGAAAAGGCAGTTGGTTTTAATACTAATTATATACCTTCTTTTTGCTTCAGTTTAAATTTTCGAATAATATTGAATTTGCAATGGTGCTTGGTGCTAACAAGATTTCTTTGACCACATAGGTTTCCCGAAGTACAAAAAATGTGCATTAGAATGCCTCAAAGAAAGAACCACAGGGCATAAAAAAAGTGAAAGAAATGATTGTTTCGAAAAAGCAATGCACTGTTTAGTGTTTTATAGATGAAACAAGAACAAAAACTAAAGTTAAATTACAACGGCATGAAAACAATACGACCTACCATTAACCTATTGAAATTAAGTTGGGAAAAGCCTTTCAAAAGGGAGGGAAAGGAAAACTTCCCTTTCCACCGGTTGCACAGATTTGTGCTGTATGCCCTATTTATTTTCTGCATCAACCTGATACCTCCTTTTGGGGCGACCACAGGAAGCAGCCAGGGAATGAGCGTAAACGCTACAGGAGCTACACCAGACAATTCATCCATGCTTGATGTAAGCGCTACCGACAAAGGCCTGCTGATTCCGCGTATGACCACAACTCAACGCAATGCCATCGCTTCGCCTGCGCATTCTTTAATGATTTACAACCTCACTACCGACTGTCTTGAACTTTACAACGCCAGCAGTTCTATTTGGGTTAGTATTGGTTGCACGGGTTGCCAGTTACCCGGCTCATTTACAGCTACAACAGCCACCAACATTACAGGTACTTCCTTTGATGCCAACTGGACTGCAAGCACAGGAGCTACAAACTATTATTTAGATGTAGCCATCGATACTGCCTTCACAACCTTTGTTACTGGCTACAACAATCTCAGCGTAGGCAATGTCATTACTTACAGTGTGGACACAAACCTTGCTTGTGCCACGACTTATTATTACAGATTGCGAGCGGAAAACAGTTGCGGGACCAGTATTAACTCCAATATCATTACCTTGACCACACCGAGTTGTGTTTGTACAGTTACTTGTGGCACACAATCGTTTGCGTGCACTAATATCAATGTAGGTACCATGATAACTAGTGCTCCGGGCGGGCAATTGATGACTGCCCCGGGTGGTAATGAAAAGTATTGCTACAACGATATATTGGCTAACTGTACGACTTATGGCGGTATGTATGAATGGGATGAGGCAATGGACTATGCATCATCAATCAACTGCGACCCCTGTGGGAGCAGTGGTGTGCAAGGCATTTGCCCTGCTGGCTATCACATGCCTACCGACCTGGAATGGAGCCGCTATGAATACTGCTTAGAAAGCACGATATCTCCCACAGGGGGCACTACGTTAGCCACCTTTCAAACTGTTGCTGGTTGGCGAGGCACGAACTCTGCTGCGGGCCCCGGGGCCAAGATGAAAGACGATGTAACCTGGAACGGCACCAATACAAGCGGGTTCAAATCAGTACCTGCAGGCTATCGATACGGTGGCACCGGGTCGTTCCTCAATCTTACATCCTTTTCCTACCATTGGAGTGCTACTGAGATTAGTGCTGCTAATGCTTGGTATCGAAGGTCATACTCATCAGAATCACGTAGTAACCGAGTCGACATCAATAAACCGTTTGGTTTTTCGGTACGTTGTTTACAGGATTGAAAAAAAGGATAGTAAATAGCAGAGAATTTGAAGACTATGGAATTGTGGAATGAGAAGATCATTCATTGCACGCAGAAAACAAACAACTAACCATTGATCGACCCAGATTATGCAAAAAGAAATAGAACTATTGCGCTGCCCTGCTTGCGATAAAACAGAAGATCATACATGGCACAATGTGTACTTTAATAGCTATTCCCAGCTCAAAGAAGCACTGAGTGTTCGTATTGCCTTCTGCAATAAAGCAAACAAATATGTATTGACAAACATGATTTAAATTTCACATCAGGAAAACCCAGTCAATTTCTTTCCGAATGAAAAAACATAAAACTGACCTGATACGCCTAAAATCACCAAGCATTCTTTTGTTGGTTTTTGGTTACTTGTCAGCAAATACCCAGGTGTTGTATAACAATGCCATCATCGACATTACCCAAGGCACCTTTGTGACTGTTGAAGGTTCAGCTCTCAACACCGATTCGTTGAGCAATATGGGCAACCTATACATTGACAGCAATTTCGTCAATAACGGCAATGCGACAGGTGGAGGCAACTACTTTGTTGCAGGAGATTGGGAGAACAACATGGTTTTTACTGCTGATACTTCAACAGTAGAATTGAATGGAGCCAACCAACTCATCAAAGGCAGTTCGGTTTCT
>NVWW01000142.1 GCA_002746335.1 Flavobacteriales bacterium
GCTGCCGCTGAAATTTACCATCGACCCTGCCATTTCATATAAAATAAAACATATGACGCTGGCATATACTTTATTCGATATTACAGACACAGAAAAATATAAGGAATTGAAAGAAAATGTATATTCAGAAACAATAAGCAATATAGAAAAAGAAATTAGTCAAATAAAAAGTGGAGAACTCGTGGAACTTAAAGAATATGAATTCCAAATGAACATAAAGCAAGGGCTTATTGAATTTACAGAATTTGGCAAAGGATTTTTAAATGCATGCATGAAAGATATAGAATTGAACCATAATATGTAGTATTTCGCGTGAGGGATTGAAGTGAAAAGCCCGACCCTAAGCGTTAGCGGAGGGACACGCCCCAAAATAATAACTACTGATTACGAATGGACACGAATTACAAATACTCATTGTTCGGGATATTCCGAAAAAACGGGAAGGCATTGCGGGTGGCCATTCGTAATAGGAAAAAATTCGTAATTCGTAGTAAATCAACAAACTAAAACCATAGAACTATGCCTAGAGTAGTAAAATCAGGATTGATACAGCTTTCGCTTCCAATGACGGAAGGCGAAGGAACAATTGATGAAATCGTTGAGGCGATGTATCAAAAGCACATTCCCTACATAGAAGATGCTGGAAAACAGGGGGTGCAGATCCTTTGCTTACAAGAGATTTTCAACACGCCTTATTTCTGTCCGGGGCAGGATAAGGAATGGTATAAATCTGCGGAACCTGTGCCGGGACCAACCACTGAGCGCTTGCAGGAGTACGCTAAGAAATACCAGATGGTGATTGTTGTTCCGGTCTATGAGTTAGACCAGCCAGGAGTTCTTTATAATACAGCTGCAGTGATTGATGCGGATGGAGAGTACCTTGGGAAATACCGCAAGAATCATATTCCACACACCAATGGTTTTTGGGAGAAGTTCTTCTTTAAGCCGGGAAATTTGGGGTATCCTGTTTTCGAAACGAAGTATGCAAAAGTTGGGGTGTACATTTGTTACGACCGTCATTTTCCTGATGGCGCGCGATGCCTTGGGCTGAATGGCGCTGAGATAGTTTATAATCCTTCTGCTACTGTAGCAGGCTTGAGCGAATACCTTTGGAAGCTGGAGCAACCGGCACATGCAGCAGCGAACGGCTATTTCATGGGGTGTATCAACAGAGTTGGCACAGAGAAGCCCTGGGATTTAGGGCAATTTTATGGTCAGTCCTATTTCGTTGATCCAAGAGGACAAATATTTGCAGAGGCCTCACGTGAAAAGGATGAATTGCTTGTATCTGAGTTCGACCTGGACATGATTGATGAAGTTCGTTCGACTTGGCAGTTCTATCGTGATCGAAGGCCGGAAACATACGACAAACTGGTTGAACTTTAAAATAGAACGCGGATGACGCTGATTTGACGGATTTAGACGGATTATGGAATTGTTGCACAAGGAAATAACGGATAAGATTCTGAAAGCATTTTACAATGTGTACAACACGTTGGGTTATGGGTTTTTGGAGAAAGTTTATGAGAATGCGTTGTTTTTGGAATTGACGAGTTTTGGGTTGTTCGTTGAAAAACAAAAACCAATCAAAGTGTATTATCGTGATGAACTGGTGGGCGAATATTTTGCAGATTTAATTGTTGAAGAGTGCGTGATTATTGAATTAAAAGCGGCTGAGGGATTAGCAAAAGAACACGAGCACCAGATTATCAATTATCTGAAGGCAACCGAGATTGAAGTTGGGCTTTTGATGAATTTTGGTAAAAAACCGGAATTTAGGAGAAAAATTTTCGATAACGAAAGAAAAAATCTGCGGACATCAGTTTAATCCGCGTCATCTGTGTTCCATTAAAACAAAAAAATGGCAGAATATAAAAGACCGAAAACAGAAGAGGAATTCGAGGCGAACTTCCCGCCGAAGAAGCCGTTGATGAATGAGACAGAAGCGTACTACGAGAGTTCACGCTGCTTATTTTGTTATGATGCGCCCTGTATCACCGCCTGCCCAACGGGCATTGACATCCCGTTGTTTATCAAGCAGATACAAACAGGAAATACTGAGGGGGCAGCACGGACTATTTTCGATGCGAATTGGCTAGGCAATGCTTGTGGAAAAGTATGTCCGACCGGAGTATTGTGCGAAGGTGCGTGCGTTTACAATGGTCAGAACGTAAAGCCCATCGAGATTGGTCGTTTGCAGAATTATGCTACTGACGCGGTTATTGAACAAGATGTTGAGCTTTTCAAACAGGGAGATGACAACGGCAGAAAAGTGGCCATAATAGGGGCTGGGCCGGCAGGAATTGCTTGTGCTTGCGAATTGCGGGTATTGGGCTATCAGGTTGATATTTTCGAAGCGAAAAGCCAACCATCAGGGCTAATGGTTCATGGCACTGCACCCTATAAAATCACCAATGCAGATGCGTTAAAGGAGATGGATTACCTGCAAAAGCAGTTGAATTATAACATCAAATATAATTCGCCAATCATTTCCAAAGAGCAAATAAGTGACTTGGAAACCAACTACGATGCGATTTTTATTGGGGTTGGAATCGGTCCTACCGCCACTCTCGGCATGCCCGGAGAAAATATGGAAGGTGTTGTCGGTGCGGTGGAATTTATTGAGGAACTGCGCATGAAACACCACAAAGTTATTGTTCCAGACAGGGTAATTGTTTTAGGTGGTGGCAACACAGCCATGGATGCTGCTTCAGAGTCTGCCCGCATGGGCGCTGAAAGTGTGATTTTGGCCTACCGAAACAGCAAGGAAAATAAGGGCGCCTACGATTTTGAGTACGATACGATTATCAACTCAGGCGCAAAGGGCATGTTTAATGTTCAGCCGATTGAAATTGTGGGAAATGGCAAAGCGACAGGTGTTAAATTCGTGAGAACCAAATCCCACAACGACAAATTAGAAAACATTCCCGGCAGTGAATTTGTGTTGGAATGCGATTTAGTGATCAAAGCTACCGGACAGGCTAAAATGGCGAAATTCCTTGGAATGATTGACGAGCTTGAGTTGGACAATTCTAATCGGATTGTGGTGAATGAAGAAAATTATCAAACTACAAATCCCAAGTATTTTGCCGGAGGCGATTCAGTAAATGGTGGAGCGGAAGTAGTGAACGGGGCTTATGACGGGAAGGTAGCGGCTAATGGAATTCATGAATGGTTAAACAAAAGCTAATCCACTAAGTTAAAAAAAATTCGTAATCCGTAGTAATAATTAAACTATGCCAGATTTATCAATCAATTTTGCAGGAATAAAATCCCCCAACCCGTTTTGGTTGGCCAGTGCACCACCCGCCAATTGCGGTTACCAGGTGATGAAGGCCTTTGACGAAGGCTGGGGAGGTGCTGTTTGGAAAACGCTTGGTGTTCCAGTTGTGAATGTGTCGAGCAGGTATGGCTCTGTGAATTACCGAAATACCCGCATGCACGGCTTTAACAACATCGAACTGATTACTGACCGGCCATTGGAAGACAACCTCAAAGAAATTGAGGAAGTAAAAAAACATTTTCCAGACCATGCCATAATTGCTTCACTGATGGTGGAGACCAAAGAACAGTGGCACCAAATCATTAAAGATTGTGAGAATGCCGGTGCTGACGGGTTCGAACTGAATTTCGGCTGTCCGCACGGAATGTGCGAACGCGGAATGGGCTCTGCGGTGAGCCAGGAACCTGACGTTTTGAAGACGATTGTCGGTTGGGTGATGGAAGCCGCCACCAAACCCGTAATTACCAAACTTTCGCCCAATATTTCACACATTACCGACCCGGGAGTAGCTGCCATAGCAGGAGGAACAGATGCGCTTTCCCTCATCAATACAGTGAAAAGTATTGTTGGCATTAATTTGGATAATTATGCCCCTTATCCTGAAGTGGATGGCAAAGGCACGAACGGGGGTTACTGCGGTCCTGCGGTGAAACCGATTGCCCTACATTTACTGAAAGATTTAGCTCAACATCCTGAAACCGGCAAACTTCCAATAAGTGGAATAGGTGGTATTGAAAGCTGGCGCGATGTGGTGGAATTTATTTTGCTTGGGGCTTCTTCAGTGCAGGTTTGCACTGCGGTAATGCATTATGGTTTTGGAATTGTTCGGGAAATGGAATCGGGGCTTGTGCAATTCATGAACGACAAAGGGTACAACACGATTTACGATTTTGTCGGAAAAGCATTGCCGAATGTGGTTGAATGGCAAGACCTGAATCTGAAACACAAGGTCATTGCAGAGATTAATGAAGATAAGTGCATTGGCTGTGAGTTGTGTTATATTTCCTGCGAAGATGGGGCCCATCAAGCTATTGGGCTGAACGAAGGGAGCCGCGTTCCTTATATTATTGAGGAAAATTGTGTGGGATGCAACCTTTGCTCGCTGGTTTGTCCCGTTGAGGACTGCATTACCATGAAAAAGGTAGATGATGGCACTGAACAACTTACTTGGTCTGAACGAACCGCAGCCGGTGATATTCCAACCACTTTCAATGACGAACGGGCAGGCGGAAGAGGGCATTGGGTGCCGGAACCAACTGCGGCATTGAAAAAGTAGTTTAGTATTTTAAGTTTCCGGTTTTAAGTCAAAAGTGAACTCAAAGCTGATGGATGAATTCATGCAAGCTGCTATTGAGGAGGCCAAAATTGGTTTATCTGAAGGAGGCATTCCGATTGGTTCGGTTTTGGTTCGAAACGGAGAAATCATTGCTCGTGGGCACAACAAGCGAGTACAGGAACAAAACCCCATTCTTCACGGTGAGATGGACTGTCTGAACAATGCGGGGCGAATCGGTTCATATCAAGATACAGTCATTTACTCAACACTTATGCCTTGTTATATGTGCGCGGGAACCATTGTTCAATTCAAAATTCCGAAAGTTATTGTTGGAGAAAATCGAACATTCAATGGCGCTGAGCAGTTTATGAAGCAATATGGTGTTGAAGTTATTACCCTAGACCTTCCGGAATGTTATGAAATGATGCAGGATTTCATAACGAAAAATCCTGAATTATGGAGTGAGGATATTTGTGAATGATCATACTTTCACTTAAAGCAATGTTAAATTTGGATTTTATATTTAATTTTATGTAACTTGCAGGCACTGTGTTACGTAAGTGTTTTTACAACATGCCACTCAATATGTTTAGCAAGTTGATTAATACGCCTCATCAACGCTTCTCTCTCTATTTCTTCCTTTCATTGAGTTTTCTTTTTTTACAGATAAACCTTGCTAAAGCTCAAAGCTGCGGTACATCCACTTCTTCCACTACCGATACATGTTATGCAGGCACAGGAACAGCCACGGCTACCCCTTCTGCTGGGTCTGCCCCTTATACATACGATTGGTTTGAAGATATGATGATGATGACTCCGCTCAATCAAAGTACTCAAACTGTTACCGGATTGACAACAGGTACCTATTATGTAATGGTTAGCGGTAATGGAGGAAGTTGTTTTGATATGATGCCCATTTCTGTTACTGTTGGCGATTTGGGAGGTGGATTTACAGCAACCCTAACCCAGAAAGATGACTCATGCTACAGAGGAGTGGGAACAGCTACTGCAACTCCGCCTGGTGGCGGCTCTACACCTTATACTTATTTATGGGAAAACGGGCAAACCGATTCAACAGCTACTGGCCTGTTCGCAGGCATGTTCATGATGATGGATTCCGGCTGGTATACCGTAACCGTAACTGATAATTTTGGGTGTCGGTTTATTGATTCAGTTGAAGTTGATACAGCGAATGATTTGTCTTCAACATACGTTTCAACAGATGATTCCTCATGTTATACCATGATGATGATGTGCTGCGGAATGGGAACAGCAACCATGTCTCCTTCGGGAGGTGTTTTTCCTTATTATTACGACTGGGGTGGTTTGGCATGCAGCACTTCTGTAAATCCTGCAACCGGCTTAATGGCGGGCACTTACGCTGTAACGGTTCAGGATTCTAATTATTTCGACAGTGGAGGAATGTACGGATGTAAAGTTGTTGTAAATGTTGTCATAAGTAGTTCGGGCAATGAATTGCCTATGATGATTTCATCAACGAATGATGCATGTTTTGCTGGAACGGGAACAGGAACTGCAGACCCCACTTTCTGTGGCATGGCTGATCCTGACTCTATCTTGTATTTATGGGATTCAAATGCAAACAATCAGACTGCGCAAACAGCTACTGGCTTGAATGCGGGAACGTATAATGTAACTGTTACTAATAATGATTCTTTTGATACGGAATGCTTTGGCGTATCAACCGTTGCTACAGTTACCGTTGCAATGGATAGTTCGTTGGTGGTTTCTATTTCTTCCACCGATGAACATTGCGGGCAAGATGACGGTACTGCAACGGTAACACCAATTGGAGGMACWTYWCCCTATAYTTAYWMWTGGWSMAAYGSGCAAACCGATTCCACGACAACAGGTCTTGATAACGGTTCTTACACAGTTACGGCTACCGATAACAATGGTTGTGATACGTCAGTAACAGTTAGTGTAAGTGAAACAGCAGCGCCCACTTTAAGCACCAGCTCAGCAAATATATCATGTAATGGCGCTAATGACGGAACCGCAACTGCCACTCCAAGCGGGGGAACCACGCCTTATTCATATTCATGGCARGGAGGGCAAACCACCCAGACGGCTACCGGCTTAGCAGCAGGCAGTTATGATGTGACCGTTACTGATGGAGGAGGCTGCACAGTAAATTCTTCCGCTACTATTAATGAACCRRCAGCATTTTCGCTACCCACCGGTTCTACGAACGAAAACTGTAGYCAATCGGATGGTACGGCTACAATAACTCCGTCAGGAGCAACTTCGCCTTATACTTATTTGTGGGATTCAAATGCTTCAAATCAAACAAATTCTACAGCGACCGGACTTGCAGCTAACACTTATTCGGTAACTGTTACAGATAATAATGCATGTGATACTGTAACTTCTGTTACTATTAATGGAACCACAGCGCCTACTGTCTCTTCTGTTAATTCAACTGATGTTTTATGCAATGGGGAAAGCACGGGAATTGCTACAGTAACTCCAACCGGAGGGACATCGCCCTATACTTATTCATGGTCAAATAGCCAAACCGATTCAACAKCAACCGGRCTTGCTGCTAATACTTATWCSGTAACARTTACTGATGCCGGAAGTTGTACAACAGAYACTRCTGTTACTATTACAGAGCCATCAGCAATTACWTACACCACAGAYTCCATCATTGCCGGGTGCGGYACCAGCACAGGAACAGCAACGATTACCMTYTCRGGAGGAACAGTTCCTTACAATTATAGTTGGGAAAACAGCCAAACCGATTCCTCGGCTACAGGACTGGCGGCAGGAACCTATTCTGTTACCGTTACCGATGGAAATTCTTGCACAGTGATAGATTCTGTTGAAATTACTACATCATCTCCGCCAACATTAAGCAGCTCATCTGATTCCGTTTCGTGCAATGGGGGGAGTGACGGCACGGCTATCGTAACGCCTTTGGGAGGTACTTCTCCTTATACTTATTTGTGGAGCAACAGCCAGTCGGATTCAACTGCTACAGCGCTTGGAGCCGGGTCGTATTCGGTTACTGTTACCGATAATGTTGGCTGTGCCGATTCAACCAATGTTACAGTTAATGAACCTTTGGCATTATTACTTTCATTTTCATCAAACAATGAAAATTGCGGACAGGGAGATGGCGATGCTACGGCAAGCGTGAGTGGTGGCACTTCACCCTATTCTTACAACTGGAGCAATAGCGTTACTACCGATACAATCATCAACTTAACTATAGGAATATATTATGTCACGGTTACAGATAACAATTCATGTGCTGAAAGTGATTCGGTAAGTGTAAACGGAACAGGACCACCAACAATTTCTCTTGATTCTTCAACCAACGCTACCTGCTATGGCCTGAATGATGGGACAATAGCAATTTCCGCATCAGGTGGCGTTCCCCCGTATTCTTACTATTGGCCGTCTATTGGAGCAAATGATTCAATAGCTACAGGTTTGATTGCCGGCACTTATGCTGTGCAAGTTGCTGATAGCTTAAATTGTGAAGAAACTCTGTCTGTAACTATCACAGAGCCGCCTCCTTACAGTATTTCATCTTCATCCTCGAATATTACAACCTGTGGAGGAAGTGACGGTTGGGCTACAGTTTCTGTTTCCGGAGCAACTTCGCCCCATACTTATTCATGGTCAAACAGCCAGATTGATTCAACAGCTACGGGATTGGCAGGCACAAGTTATTCAGTAACCATTTCAGATGCAAATATTTGCGATACCACGATTTCATTTACAATTGATGAACCCACACCGCCAACGGTTACAACTTCTACATCAGATGCTATATG
>NVWW01000143.1 GCA_002746335.1 Flavobacteriales bacterium
AACTTCATCCACGTTGGTGGTACATCAGGCACGGGTTATGGTATATATGCCTACCGCTGCAACTACCAGAACTTCTACTACAACAGTGTGAATGTAACAAGAAGCGGCACATCCAACAGAGCCTTCTACCAGGGCAGCACGACCACCAACAGCAACTACCAGTTGCAGAACAACATCTTTGCCAATCAAGGTGGGGGCTACGCCATTTATATTGATCAGACCTCTTCCATTAATGTTACTGATTTCAATAACCTTTACAGTACAGGCACCAACCTGGGTTACTGGTCGGGAAACCGTACATCATTAAGCGCATGGCAAGCGGCAAGTTTAAAAGATGCAAATTCTGCCAGTATAGCCCCCGAGTTTGTATCCAATACGGACCTTCATGTACAGGCCTACCTGCTGGATGATTTGGGTTTTCCCGTTGCAGAAGTCAGTGATGACATAGATGGTGAAGCCCGCAATGTTACCACACCTGATATGGGAGCTGATGAATGGACAACGCCCGTGAACGATGCAGGCGTTACATTGGTGGATTATAACCTGACCTACTGCATCACCAACGACAGCGTTTACGTAACCATCAAGAGCTTCGGCACATCCACATTGACCAGCGTTACCATTAACTGGGAAGTGAACACAGTAAGTCAAACCGCCTACAGCTGGACAGGTTCGTTGGCGCAAGGCAGCAGCGAAGGTCCGTTTAGCATCGGCTATTACGATTTTAATCTTGGAAGCCAATACACCGTAAATGCATGGACAACGGCTCCCAACGGTGGAGTGGAAGGATTTACCCACAACGACCAAAGCCAGATTACCAGTACCTACCAGGCCATGAGCGGCACCTATACTATTGGCGGCACATCACCCAATTACGCCACCATCAATGCCGCTATTGTGGATTTGGTTAATGGTGGGGTATGCGGTCCGGTGACTTTCAACATCAGAAACGGTACTTATGTTGAGCAGGCGAGCATCGCATCAGTATTGGGCACATCCTCAGTCAACACAGTGACTTTCCAGTCGGAAACAGGAGACAGCACAGCGGTAATTATCACCTCCACTCCTACATCGGGCAATAATTACACCATCCGTTACAATGGTTGTGATTATGTCACTTTCCAGCAAGTAACCATCCGTGCTTTAGGCAGCACTTATGCCAATGCGGTGCGCATAGAGAATGGCTCCACTAACAACACGGTTAAGAACTGCATTGTAGAAGGTTCATCCACCACCGCGACCACCACCAACATGGCTGTGATTAATGAAGGCACGGGAACCAACAACAACACCACCATTGAAAACAACACCATCACCGATGGAAGTTACGGTATCTACTACTACGGTTCGGCCAGTGGCATTGTCATCAAAGACAACACCCTTACCGATCAATACCGTCAAGGGATGTATTTATACACCTTGCCGAGTGTACAGGTAGAAGGCAATACCATATCCAGCAATACGGCTTATACCAGCTACAGGGGTATCGAACTGGCCTACTGTGACAACACTATCCAAATTCTAAAAAACCAAATAGACATCGCCACAGGCAGCTATGGAATCTACTACTACTACTGTGATGGCAGTTCATCCAACCGGGGCTTAACTGCCAACAACTTCATCCACGTTGGTGGTACATCAGGCACGGGTTATGGTATATATGCCTACCGCTGCAACTACCAGAACTTCTACTACAACAGTGTGAATGTAACAAGAAGCGGCACATCCAACAGAGCCTTCTGCCAGGGCAGCACGACCACCAACAGTAACTACCAGTTGCAGAACAACATCTTTGCCAACCAAGGTGGAGGCTACGCCATTTATATTAATCAGACAGCCTCCATTAATGTTACTGATTTCAATAACCTTTACAGTACAGGCACCAACCTGGGTTACTGGTCGGGAAACCGCACCTCATTAAGCGCATGGCAAGCGGCAAGTTTAAAAGATGCCAACTCGGTGAGTATTGCTCCGAGTTTTGTTTCAAATACAGACATGCATACTTGCACAGCAGGGCTGAATAATGCAGGATTTCCAGTTGCCGAAGTCAGTGACGATATTGACGGGCAGGGGAGAAGCCCAAGTACTCCTGACATTGGTGCRGATGAATTCGGAATAACSTTGACATTGGATTTAGGAGCTGACACAACAGTGTGCAATTCKATTGCRYTGGATGCCGAAAATCCYGGMTCAACTTACAACTGGTCAACRGGTGCGAGTACGCAAACRATTAATGTAAGTTCTTCGGGGCTGTATCAYGTAACSGTYACCAATGCCTGCGGAACTGACCAAGACACTATTAATTTGACAATAAATACTTCATTGYCTGTAAGTTTGGGTAACGACACAACGGTTTGTACAGGTGCAAGTGTTACATTAGATGCAGGAAATCCTGGCAAYAATTATATTTGGTCAACGACTGCTACTACACAGCAAATCTCGGTTTCATCTTCGGGAACTTATTATGTGGATGTGGATAACGGCAGCGGCTGCACGGGCAGCGATACGATTGTGGTTACGGTAAGCGCTGGCCCTGTGGCAGATGCAGGAACAAATGCTTCAATTTGTTCGGGTGATACTGCTAATTTATTGGCAAGCGGGGGGGTAAGCTACTCGTGGAGCCCATCAACGGGATTAAGTAGCACAACGATTTCAAATCCCAGTGCTTTCCCTTCTTCAACAACTACTTATTATGTAACTGTTACGGATAATGACGGTTGTTTCAACAACGACAGCGTTTTGGTTACGGTAAATGCTAATCCATCGGCTGCAACTTCAGGAAACAATGTGAGCTGCAATGGTGGCAATAACGGTTCGGCAACGGTAACGCCAAGTGGCGGAACGCCTTCCTATACTTATCAATGGGATGATACAAATAACCAAACGAGTTCAATAGCTACAGGATTAGCTGCTGGAAATTACAATGTTACAGTTAATGATGCCAATAGCTGCGAGGTCACGGCTAACGTTACCATTAACGAACCATCTGCCTTGGCTTTGGCAATAGATTCCACCGATGCATCGCAGGGAAATTGTGATGGAACAGCCACTGCCAACCCAAGTGGTGGAACATCGCCATATTCTTATTTATGGGATAATGGAGATACAGGGCAAATTGCTGACAGTTTGTGCACAGGTGCTCACAGTGTAACAGTTACCGATGCCAACGGCTGCACTATTGCGGGGTCTGTAACCGTAAACAGCACGGGAGGTTGCAGCATTACAGCTACCATTGTGTTCAGCTCGGACGCAAGTTGCAGCGGCATTTGTGATGGCATTGCTACCGTTTCGGCAACAAGTGGCACTTCGCCATTCACTTATCAATGGAATGACACAGGCAACCAAACTTCTGCAACTGCGGTTGGGTTGTGTTCAGGGAATTATTCTGTTACCGTAACCGATAACGGCAGTTGCGTGGGGATTGCTTTGACAACAATTAACGAACCGACAGCCATCAGCTTAACAGTGTCAAGCACGGATGCCAACTGCTCGGCTTCGGACGGAACGGCAACGGTAACGCCTTCGAGCGGAACTTCACCTTATTTCTATAATTGGAGTAATAGCTCAACCGATTCCACTGCAACAGGACTTGCTTCGGGGAGTTACACGGTTACTGTTGTCGATGTAAATAGTTGTACTGCTGATACATCAGTAAATGTGAGTAACATTGGTGTAGCAACCGCTGCAATTTCTTCTGTTACCGATGTGAGTTGCAATGGCGGAAGTGATGGTTCTGCAACGGTATCAGCAAATGGCGGCATAACGCCCTATTCCTTTATCTGGGATAACAGCCAAACGGATTCAACGGCAACAGGATTGATAGCGGGAACCTACAATATAACTGTTACTGATGGTAGTAGCTGCCAATCCATTACTTCTGCTTCTATCACAGAACCTTCAGTTATTACTACAAGTACAAGTTCAACTGATGCTACACAGGGAAATTGTGATGGGACCGCAACGGTAACTGCTGCGGGTGGTACTTCGACTTATACATATCAATGGAATGATTCAGGAAATCAAACTACTCAAACTGCAACAGGGCTTTGCCAGGGGACTTATAGTGTAACAATAACTGATTTTAATGGCTGTATAACTACGGGTTCCATTACTGTAAATGAACAAACGGGTTGTTCCTTGAGTACATCTATTGTTTTTAGTGCAGATGTGGATTGCAGTGGCGACTGTGATGGGATTGCCACTGTTTCGCCCTCGGGTGGAGCAACGCCTTATTCTTATCAATGGGATGATGCGAACAACCAAACTGCGGCTACTGCAACGGGCTTGTGTGCCGGAACATACACGATAGTAGTAACAGATGGCGGCTCATGCTCTGATTCTGCTACTGCAACCGTTTCTGAGCCTACAGCCATTTCAATATTAATCAGCACTACTGATGCCAACTGCAGCAATGCGGACGGAACGTCAACTGCAACAGTTTCAGGCGGAACTTCACCTTATTCTTATCAGTGGGAAAATGGGCAAACCGCATTAACAGCTATTGGTTTGGCATCAGGCAGCTATGGTATTACGGTAACAGATAGTTTAGGCTGCACAGGAAGCGATACAGCAAACATCACAGGTGTTGGTACAATTACGGCTTCCATTGTTTTCAGTTCTAATGTGAACTGCAATGGGGATTGCGATGGAATTTCCACTGTTTCGGCCAGCGGGGGAACTACGCCTTATTCTTATCAATGGAATGACCCGAATAGTCAAACTGCTACCACTGCCGCAGGGCTTTGTGCAGGAAATTATACAGTGACAGTTACCAATCAGGAGGGATGCACAGACACCGCTTCGGCAACTATTTCTGAGCCGCCTGCTTTGGTTGTTTCCACTTCAGCAACGGGAACTGATGTGGGCTGTAACGGAACGGCAACCGCTACTGTGGCTGGAGGTGTTTCACCCTATAATTATGCGTGGAATGACCCGAATACTCAAGCAACTGAAACGGCCACAGGGCTTTGTGCAGGAACTTTCACGGTAACGGTAACCGATGCCAACGGCTGTACGGAACAAAATTCCACTACAGTGGCAGACACAACAGTAGGGATTGCGGATTTGCAGGCTGATAATTTAATTCAGGTTTATCCAAATCCGAATAATGGCGAATTTGAAATCAGAATATTGAATATCGAACAGGGCATGTCGAATATCGAATTGAGTATTTATAATATTTTAGGAGAAAAAGTTTATGAGACAGAAATTGTCAATCATAAATCTAAAATTGTAAATCTGAATGACCAGCCCGCAGGAACATATTATCTGCAACTGAATGGAGAGAAGGTATTTGCCGTGAAGAAATTAATTATTTACTAAACACAACAAATAAAAAAAGCCCTGAAGTTTTTGGGGCTTTTTTATTATTTCTTTTCACTCTTTTTAGCGGTTGTCTTTTTTGTTGCCGCTTTTTTAGTAGTTGTTTTCTTAGCAACAGCCTTTTTCGTTGTTGCTTCTTTGGTGATTTCTTTTTTCGCTGCTACTTTGGGTTTTTCAGCTACAAAAGTTGTTTTGTTCTTCTTTCGGGGGCGGGTATTGCCGTAAGTTCCCTTGTGAATTTTACCCCTGCGTGTTTTGATATCTCCTTTTCCCATGTCAGTTTTGATTTTGAAGAAGGCAAAAGTAAACTATTTCGTGAAACGGTTGCCGTTACCTGAAATACATTTTATGTTGGCAACCGAACGCTGTCAAAGATTGTTCAAAAATTTCCGCAGTGGGGAAACATCGGTGTCCTTCTCTCTTTTTTCTTTCAGCATTTCAAACTGTTTGTAAATGGACTCTTCTACCAATTTTCTTACCTGCATTTGCACTTCCTTGTCTTCGTGCTTTCCCTTAAAAGGTTTTGTGTCTATAGGTTTTCCGAATGAGTAGTAGAATTTCTGTGGTTTGGGAATGATGGTTTTTCCGATGCCTTTTGCAATGGGCGGAATTTCTTCCCCATTTTTCAGGAATTTTTGTGCCAGCCCGCTATTTTCGAGGAATTTTCCCAAAGCAGATTTCATAATGTCCTGTGAGTCGAAAATAATATCATAGGTATCATCACCGCCAATGCCTGCAATGGGAATAATGCGGTAGCCATGCTCAATAGCCATTCTCGCAAAACCCGATCTTTTTTTCCATGTAAGCTTATATTTTTCACCTTTTTGTTTGAAGGATTCACGTGCCCCACCCGGATAAACCAAAATATGCTCTTTGTTTTCCATCAGGGCAGAACAGTTTTCCCTTGTCCCACGCACAGCACCACCAATATATGTAAGGTAATCACCCCAAATTGGGATCTCGTGGTGCACGTTATCCACCAACGCCCGCATGAAAACGCCTTTCTTTCTGTACGCTTCCACAATAAAAAGAGGGCCGTCAAACAAGCCGTAAATGGTGTGATTGGCTACAAAAAAAGTAGGAACTTTCGGATCGATGTTGTCCATCCCAAAAAATTGAGGAGCACATAATTTTCGTAGAGGCTCGGTGATTGTAACGCATATTTCTACAGACAGTGGCTTAAACGGCAGCACTTCTTTATTAGTGATAGGATGAATGCGTTCTTCCATAAGTGCCGATAAAATTACGAATTTTCGTTATATTTGAACCATCTAACAATCTAAGTGAAAAAGACCATCTATTTTATTCCGGGGCTGGGCGCTGACGACACCATTTTTAAGAATCTTAAAATCCCCGGCTACGACATCGTGCATATTGAATGGGTAAAGCCACACAACAAAGAGCCGTTACCGGATTATGCGCAGCGGCTGGTTGAGCAGATAAAACCGGACACAATCCCTATTATAGCAGGGCTTTCATTTGGTGGTATGGTAACGATTGAACTGGCCAAAATCATCAATCCTTTTGCGTGTATCATTATTTCAAGCATAAAAACTAATCGTGAACGCTCGCCTGAAATGCTGCTGGGTTCAATACTAAGGCCCAACCGGTTTATTCCTTCCCTGCTTGCCATCCGCTTTGAATTTTGGTACCATTGGGCTTTTGGTGAATTGACTGCTGAAGAAAAAGAATGGGTACGCAATATGGCCGAAAGCATTGACCCTGATTTTACAGATTGGGCTGTAGATACAGCTTTACAGTGGCAAAACGAAGAAGTGCCAAAAAACCTGGTGCATATTCACGGAACGAAAGACAATATCTTTCCCATCAAATACATTAAAGATTGCATTGTAGTGGAGGGCGGCACACATTTTATGGTGGCAAACAAGGCAGAGGAGGTGAGCAAAATAATTGTGGAGGAAATAAAGAAAAAGGATAAAGTGCCTTCTTAATCAATCACCAATTATGTTTGATTTTGCCATTAGGTTGCAAACGCGGTAGAGTAGCCGTGCGCCAACATTACTGTCCCATTTACTGTTGCCAACTTCCGAAAGATCAAACCCAATAATTTTTCTTCCCGATTCAACTAATTGATGGATTAAAAAGAGTGTTTCATCAAATTCCAGTCCTCCGGGAACAGGCGTTCCGGTGTTGGGGCATAATTTGGGGTCTAACCCATCAATATCAAAGCTGATGTAAACATTTTCAGGCAATTGTTCAATTATTTCAGCACAAATACTTGCCCAGTTTTTTCCATTAAATTTTTGCTTCTGAATTTCATGCCAATAAAAAGGAATAACACTTTCCGAATTTTGCTCAATAAATTCCACTTCTTCTTCGCAATAATCTCGAATGCCGACAGAAACCAATTTACTGATTTGAGGTAGTTTCAGTGCATTGTACATAATGGATGCGTGGGAAAATTCATATCCTTCGTATGCTTTGCGTAGGTCGAAGTGCGCATCAATTTGCAGCATACCGAAGGCGCTGTGTTTTTTTGCTAATGCTTGTATAAGTCCCAGTGGTGTGCTGTGGTCGCCACCGAGCGTGGCAACGAGTTTTCCTTTGTTCAAGTAATTGAGTGATTTTTCTTTCAACCATATATTCAATTCATTTCCACCTTTATTGACTTCATTTCTAATAAAATTTGACTTGTTTTTTTCAACCTCAATTCTTAATTCTTCATTTTTAACTTTTAATTCATTGGTAATTGCCTCCATTGCCAGTCCGATTTGCCATGCGTCTTTCACATAAGGGTCAAACAAATCTACCTGAAAGGAAGCGTCTAAAACTGCTTGTGGCGCATTGGCTGTTCCCGTTTTGTAGGAAACTGTTACTTCCCAGGGCACAGGAATAATCACGATTTTCGCATCATGAACTGAAAAAGGCAGTCCGAAAATATTTTCTGAATTATCAGATGGTGCATTCGAGTTAAAAGCCGCTATTTTTTCTGCTTTATTCACCGCATAAAAAAAGGAGCAATTACTTGCCCCTTTTTCATAATGTTGTTCTGGAAATTACTT
>NVWW01000006.1 GCA_002746335.1 Flavobacteriales bacterium
GCGGGTTCGGATGGAACGATTCAATACGCTAGCGAACATTTGTTGTTTGATTATGGCATTTCAATTAGTTTAAGGATAATCGATAATCCTACTGATTTGCCTCCTGCACTATCAGACAACGGTTATATTTCGTCTGAAATGGAATTTGAAGATCCTCTTAATCTATGGTTAGGCGGTATTCCAGATGTTGATGGTTCACCAGAATTCGACTGGATACTTGTTGGTAGTGCAACTGAAGATAGAACTACTAGCGCAACAGGTACTGCATCACCTATCGACAAAGATCAGATTTATGAAGGTGTGATGAGTAGAACCTGGGGACCAGGATATGTAACTGCACCTACTCGCTATGGACCTTTCCCACCAGTAACTGGCGACGCTTATTTTCAAGCAGCTCCTGGAATATATGACGGCCTTGGTTTTTTACATGGAGTTGATATTATCATGACGGCAGATAAAACCAAATGGACCAGATGCCCTGTTTTAGAAATGCAATTCGATTCTACTGTAAGCAACAATGGTCAATGGAAGTGTTTGTTGAGACTTTCTCCTTCGGTTGACAAAGAAGGTGTGGCTTATACGGGTTGGAACCTTGCTCAGGCTACTACATCTGGTTCTTCTAGTACAAGTTCAAGTGCTGCTAACTATATTGCACCTTACGGTATGGGATGGTTTCCAGGCTATGCAATCGACGTAGAAACAGGCGAAAGACTTAACATGGCTTTCGGCGAAGATTCATGGTTAATCAATGAAAATGGAAAAGACATGCTGTGGAATCCTACAAGCAACGTAATTGAAGGACCATTCAGCGACGTGCGAGGTGGTGGAATGCATTACATCTATGTATTCAGAAACAATGAAGTAGAAGAAGACATGTTAAAAATCGGCCCCCCTGCTGTATTGGCTTATAACAATCAAAAAAACAGAATGCCTGGTTACGATTATGGAAAGTTCTCTTTCGACATGCTTGCAAATGCCGAATACTTTAAAAGAACGACTACTCAAACAGGTACGGTTAAAGTAACCAATGTATACAAAGAACTTGCTCATATGTTTAGAGCATCAATGTGGATCGGGTTTCCGTTACTCAACCCTGCTTCTACCCTACTCTCTAGTAATGTAACTACCAGAATCCGAGTAAAAAGAGACTTTGAACGATATGGTTCTGCCACTCCTTTAGATCAAGGTGATACTCCTACACAAGGCATTAACTATTACGTTAAACAAGGACCTATTTCATACAACGGAGTTTCTTATAGTAAAGGCGATGTATTTACCCCTAGTTCAAGTGATACACTAACAACACTAATTGCCACTTCGGATGATTCAATTGCCGTAGCTGTGCCTACACAAAATGATGCACTACCGATGTATCAATTTGATATTGGCCATTTAGCAGCAACAAAAGACAGTCTTGATTTAGCTAAAGATGCATTAGATTTAATTAATGTTGTACCGAATCCTTATTATGCGTATTCTTCTTATGAAGTCGACAGACTTGATAACAGGGTTAAGATTACAAATTTACCAGATGTATGCGACATTAAATTTTATACAATTAATGGCTCATTAATTAGAGAATTTAGCAAAGACGATCCCACAATTACTTCGATTGATTGGGATTTGAAAAACCACATTAATGTACCTATTTCGAGTGGGGTATATCTCATTTATGTAAATGTACCAAACGTCGGGACACGGATCTTAAAATGGTTCGGAGTACTAAGGCCAGTTGATTTAGATTCATTCTAGTAGATAATAATTGAAGTTTAACATATAGATAAACACAATGAGAATTATTAAACATTTTGCGCTTTGCCTAATGATTGCGCTTACAACAAACGCTTTAGCAGGTAATAAAGATCGTGTTGGCCAGGCCGGAGGCAATCAATTACTAATTAATCCCTGGGGAAATTCTACAGGCCTTGCCAATAGTAACATGGCGTCGATTAATGGAATTGAATCAACCTTTTTAAATGTAGCTGGTTTGAACTTCATTAATAAAACTGAAGTAGTTTTTGTTAGAAGTAGCTATCTTACTGGTTCTGACATTTCACTTAACGCCTTCGGATTAGCACAGAAAATCGGTGAAACCACTACACTTGGTCTAACAGTTATGTCTATGGGATTCGGAGATATCGCCATTACTACTGTTGATCTTCCAGAGGGTGGAATTGGTACTTTCTCTCCATCTGTTATGAATCTGGGGCTCTCATTGGCAAAAGAATTCTCAAATAGTATTTATGGTGGATTCTCAATCAAGGTACTTTCTGAATCCATTGCCGATGCCGGTGCTTCTGGAGTAGCAATAGATATGGGCATTAGATATGTTACGGGTGAACAAGACAATCTTAAATTCGGTATCTCACTTAAAAACGTTGGCCCCAAAATGCAATTTTCCGGCGATGGATTTGCTACAAAAGTAGAACTCAACGATGACGAAATCACCCTCGAGCAACGTACAGAAGGATTTGAACTGCCCGCATTGTTGAGTATCGGAGTAGCTTACGACTACTATTTAATGGCCACAACCGACTCAGCTACGGGCGAAATCTCATCCGACCATAAAATTACTGCAGCTGGCACATTTCTTTCAAACTCATTCGGTAAAGACCAAATCAAAGTAGGTGTAGAATATGGATTTAAGGAAATGTTTATCGTTCGCGCGGGATACACCTACGAAGAAGGCCTCAACAACAACGATGTGCAAGATTTGACCAATGCCTTTTCAGGACCATCGGCAGGATTTTCAATTGTAGTGCCGTTCGGAAGCTCAGGCACAAAAATCGGGCTGGACTACTCATACCGTGCAACTAAAACCTTCAGCGGCACGCACAGCTTAGGGTTACGTATTAACATTTAATTACTTACCTTTGTAACCAGATTTCGGTTTTTTCGTATTAAGAGTCCCTTCACAGGGATTCTTTCATTTTACACCCGAAGCAAATCAATCAATCATGTCGCAAGTATCTTATTATACCGAAAAAGGGCTTCAAAAGCTCAAAGACGAACTCCACCAGTTGAGAAGCGTTGAACGACCTGATATCTCAAAACAGATTGCCGAGGCACGCGATAAAGGCGATTTGTCAGAAAATGCGGAATACCACGCAGCCAAAGAAGCCCAGAGTCTACTAGAACTTAAAATTTCTAAACTAGATGATGCCATTGCCAATGCGCGCATTGTAGATGAATCACAACTCGATGAAGACAAAGTACTTATTTTATCGAAAGTAAAAATCAAAAACAAAAACAACGGGCAGGTAGTGGAATACACACTTGTGGCCGAAAACGAAGCCAACCTGAAAGAAGGCAAAATTTCGGTGGATTCACCTATCGGGAAAGGACTTTTGGGCAAGGAAAAAGGTGACAAAGCGGAAATTCAAGTGCCAAACGGCAGTATGACATTCGAAATCGTTGACATTTCTCGCTGATGGCCAGCATTTTCTCCAAGATTGTGAACGGAGAAATCCCTTGCCACAAAATTGCAGAAACTAACGGTTGTCTTGCATTTCTTGACATTTTCCCTTTAGCGGAAGGCCACACGCTTATCATTCCAAAACAAGAAATCGACTACATTTTTGACTTGGATGACGAATTGCTTTCGGGTTTACACATTTTTTCCAAAAAAGTAGCCAAAGCCATCGAAAAAACAGTCGATTGCAAGCGCATCGGTACTGCAGTGGTTGGTTTTGAAGTGCCGCATGCGCATTTGCATTTAATTCCCATCAACAACATCCAAGACCTGAGTTTTGACCGTCCGAAACTGAAATTTACGGAGGCAGAATTTGCCGCTATTGCGGAAAGAATTCGCGCAAACCTTTAGCCCACCCTATCCGGGTTGTCAGAAAGAAATGCCTTCCAACTTCCGTAGTTTTTCTCGCTTTTCGTAGTAGTTTTTTGAAAAAAATGGCAAACGGCTGCTGCCAATCCATCGGTAGCGTCTAATTTTTTGGGCAGTTCTTCTATTTTGAATAAACTCTTCAACATGGCAGCCACCTGCTCTTTTGATGCATTGCCGTTACCGGTGATGGATTGCTTTATTTTCTTGGGCGAATACTCAAAAATAGGGATGTCACGGTGCAATGCAGAAGCCATAGCTACTCCTTGTGCCCTGCCCAGCTTGAGCATACTCTGTACATTTTTGCCGTAAAAGGGAGCTTCAATGCTCAACTCATCGGGCTTGTATTCATCAATGAGCCAAAGGGTTTTTTCAAAAATCTTACGCAGTTTCAGCGAATGATTGGCCAGTTTGTTGAGATGCACTACACCCATGCTCGTCATTTTCATATTGTAGCCCTGCACTTCAATAATACCGTAGCCCATGATGGTAGTGCCTGGGTCAATGCCAAGAATGATGCGTTCTGCCATAGCTCGATGCTAAAATACAAAGATGAGTATTTTGGTTACTTTTGGAAGTAAACCAATTCAATTTATTGATGCCTCCCAAAACCAAAAAATTCCTTTCCCTTTCGCTCAAACTCATCATCATAGGGCTGGCATGCTGGTTTATTTACAAAGAAATTTTTTACGACCGCGAACTGGCAAACATCAGACAGTATTTTCTTCGCATTTTCGACTCACCACAAAGTATGGGCTTTCTAATTGCCGCTGCATTGCTTATGCCGATCAATTGGGGCATTGAAGCAGTCAAATGGCGTTTTCTAATAAAGAAAATAGAAAGTGTGAGTTTTCGGAGGTCGTTCGCAGCAGTATTGTCGGGGGTAACGGTAAGTACCTTCACTCCCAACCGCATTGGGGAGTTTGCCGGACGCATCTTCTACCTCAGCCGTGCCGACCGCATCAAGGGGGCGCTCATCACAATCATCGGCAGCATCAGCCAAATGCTGATGACCATCGTTATCGGCTCGCTGTGCCTGCTACTGTTTTTGTTCCTTTATCCCAAAGTAGTCATCAGCGATTACCTGCTTTACCTACTTGCTTTCTTGATTTTGCTCGTGGATGCACTACTGGTGCTGCTGTTTCTCAATTCACATTTGCTCTCCGTTGCCCTTGGCAAAATTGCCTTCCTCAGCAAGTACCGAAAATACGTGGCGGTCTTCTCTTATTACACTTCGTGGGAATTATTCAGCGTGCTGCTTATGAGCTTTATGCGGTATTTGGTTTTTGCCTTTCAATTCTTTTTGCTGTTGAAAGTGTTTGATGTGCACGTTGCAGGCATTGAAGCCGTTATTGCAATTCCCGTCACTTTTTTAGCAGTAACCCTCATCCCGACCATCGCTCCAATGGAAATGGGGGTACGCGAATTTTTCGCATTGCAATTCATCGGTGCATTTTCTGCTGCCACTCTTGGCATTGTTTCCGCCTCGTTTACGCTGTGGTTGATTAATTTAGCAGCCGCATCAATTATTGGTGCCATATTTGTCTTTGGCCTGAAATTTTTCCGCCAGAATTAATGGAGTTTTTCACCGTATTATCCATTTCCATGCTTATTATTTGCGGCATCTACTGCCTGCTGATTATTTATTTTTCGATAGGATGGGTACAGGCAAGATTTCCTGCTGAAACATTCAAAATCATAGGGTTGAAAAACCCCTTTTTGCACCCCGTAAGGATGGCTCAAATAACCAGTGGCGATTTACCCTCCACTAAAATCAGCATCATCATTCCAACAAGAAACGAAGAGAAAAACATCTGCAATTGCCTTGCTGCTATTTCAAAACAGAACTATCCGAAAGAATTATTTGAAGTTCTTGTAGTGAACGACCACTCTGAAGACGCAACAACTGACAAAGTGCAAGAAATGAGGGTTTCAAACCCAACATTAAACCTTAAACTTTTAAACCTTGAACATGAGATTGGCAAAAAAGCTACAATCGCAAAAGGAATTAAAAATGCTTCGGGCAAATTAATCATCACTACCGATGCTGATTGCACCATGGGCAACAAATGGCTTTCTTCTCTTGTTGCTTTTTATGAAAAATATTACCCGAAAATGATCATTGCACCGGTATGTCTCAACAGTAACAAAACTCTTTTCAGCAAAATACAATCGCTCGAGTTTTTCAGCTTACAAGGCGTAACAGGAAGTTCGGCTGCAATGGGCAATCCCATTATGTGCAATGGTGCAAATTTCATTTACGAAAAATCAGCATTCGAAGAGGTGAACGGTTTTGAAACGATTGAAAAAACTGCCTCTGGTGATGATGTGCTGCTGATGCTAAAGTTCAAAAAAAAGTTCAACCCTGCTATTGCTTTTGTCCAATCAAAAGATGCGGTTGTTTATACTGAGCCGCAGCCAAATCTGAAATCATTTTTCCAACAACGTAAACGATGGGTGTCAAAAAGTAGCGCTTATCGCGATTTTTTCACCATCTTTACTTCAATTACCGTTTTTTTGTGCTGCTTTTCAATTGTCCTCAGCGCTGTTTTATCTATTTTTAATGCTGCTTTTGTCGAAATTCTTGTGCTTCAACTTGTTCTGAAATCAGCCGTTGATATTTTCTTTCTATATTTGGTTGCCTTGTTTTTTGGCAAACCAAAACTGCTTTTGCTGTTTATTATCGAGCAAGTTTTATATGTTTTTTACGTGCCATTTATCGTGATAGCAGGAACAACAGGAAAAACCAACTGGAAAGGCAGAGCAATTAGCTGATGGGCAGGAGAAAAAAAGATATTGCTTCGCATTCGTTGAGTTATTACGCCATTCAGCGGCTAAAAAAAGACAAGCTGGCAATGTTTGGCCTTTTCGTGATTGCTTTTACCACCTTTATTGCCATTACCGGCTCACTCATCAGGCCTGATTCCAGCGCCCATGCCAACGACCAGAAGCTACAGCTCAGAAAAAAGCATCCCGGTTTTAAAATAACGATGATAAAGGTTCGGAAAAACAACAAAGTGGAAACAACGTTTTTTTGGGAGCGAATGTTCTTTGGGGGGAAGGAAAAACAATACAAAGAAATTCCCATTCACAGCTATGAATTTGCAGAGAATGTCATCATTGTTGAGGAATATACAGGGATGAACGAAGATTTTCCGGGGAAGAAAATACCCATCCACTTGGCCGATGTACTCTACAAAATTGATACGGACAACAAATTCCAGGAAGACACGAAAGGCAATATGACTTTTTATGTAGATGGTGAATTGACAGAGCAATCTATCGAGGAAATGCGAAAAATAATAGAAGAAAAGAATATTATTACCAAACGCTTTTGGTTTGGTGCCGACTTAGCAGGGAGAGACATGCTCAGCCGTTTGATGGCAGGCACCATCGTGTCGCTATCAGTAGGGTTTATTTCGGTGTTTATCTCATTAGTAATTGGAATTTTGCTCGGTTCTATCGGTGGCTTTTTCAAGGGCTGGGTTGACGACATCATCATGTGGGTTATCAATGTAGTTTGGTCCATTCCCACTCTGCTGCTGGTCATTGCCATCACTTTTGCATTGGGAAAAGGCTTTTGGCAGATTTTTGTAGCCGTGGGCCTCACCATGTGGGTAGAAGTGGCGCGAGTGGTACGCGGACAGGTCATCAGCTTGCGCGAAAAAGAGTTTGTTGAGGCGGGAAGAGCGTTGGGTTTCTCCAATTTCCGGTTGATTTCACGCCACGTGCTGCCCAATGTAATGGGGCCTGTTATTGTGATTTCCGCTGCCAATTTTGCATCGGCCATTTTGATTGAATCGGGCCTGAGTTTTCTTGGTATTGGCATTCAGCCGCCTATGGTTTCATGGGGCAAAATGATTAAAGACCACTATGGGTTCATCGTTGGCAATGAGGCGTTTTTATCTATTTTACCGGGACTGGCCATCAGCATGATGGTGTTTGCGTTTATGCTTGTAGGCAATGGCTTGCGCGATGCACTGGACACCACCGCCACCTTCGAATCAGATGCAAAAAATATTCCTACTGGCTAAAACGGCAGGTCATCTTCTTCTTGCGATTCTTCAAGTAAAACATCATTAGACTGGGGGGGTATCTCATCAGCCAATAAATCATCCGTTGGCTGCTCTTGTGAAAGCTTTTCCATTTTCCATGCCTGCAAGTTGACGAAGTAGCGTCCGTTGTACTCCCTGCCCCGAATGTCGCAATAAGCAGTAACGTCATCGCCCTCCGAAAAACTTTCTAAAATGTTGCATCGCTCATTGACAAAACGCATCGAAAGCGGCTGTGGGTATTGTTCATTTGTCGTTACCACGAATTCTCTTAATTGAAACCCGCTGTCAAATGCTTTTAAGTCAAAAATTTTGGTGATTTTACCTGAAATTTCCATGATTTATATTGATTTAATGGTTGTATGCCAAAAGTGTTTTCCATGCCTCTTCTGCCATATCATCTTCGAGCAGTTTTTTGGCGTGCAAGTGTAGTTGTTTTTCGAGTTCGTGTTTATCATTTTCATACTGAATAAACAAATCGCTCAATTCAAGCAATTTGTATTCGTTCACTTCGGTTTCATTAGGCAGTTGCTCCGTATTGCCAAGTTGTCCCAAATTATTTCCTGTTAAAATTTTGCTGTTGCGTATTTCATCTTGAATTTGGTCAACTCCTATGCCGAGTTTTGCAGTGGGTTTTTCCACTTCGAAAAGTGCATTGCCGCTGGCCCGACAGTACCAATTACCGCCCATCCTTCCAACCAAATCAATCTTGTTTTGGTCAATGCGGCCGTCCTCGCCAATAACCTCTTCGTTGATATGAACAAGCACGATTTCAGAAACAATCAAATTGCCCGCACCTCCTTCATTGCCCAATTCGATGACTTCTTTCACTTTGCATTCCATCTGCACGGGAGATTCTTTAACCCGAAATGGTTTTACTACTTCGGATTCAATTGGTATAAAGCCCGCTTTTTCAAATTCACTCACGCCTTTCGGGTAATCAGCACTGGTGAGCGAAGTTTGCTGCACCATGCTGTAAGTAACAATATTTATCACCACTTCACCTGTTTGTTTGCAATTTTCGTAAGTGTGCTTGGTGGTGTTGTCTATTCCTCTTCGAGCAGGCGAAAAGATGGCAATAGGCGGGTTAGCGCTGAACACATTGAAAAAACTAAATGGCGCTAAATTTGGGTTTCCCATTTTATCAACGGTGCTGGCAAAAGCAATTGGGCGTGGACCTACAGATCCAAGCAAATAACCATGCAACTTGGAGAGAGGGATTTCTTTAGGGTCAATTCGAATCATACCGGACGCCAAATTTAAGACAAATCAGAGTTTATGCTTGGTGTTTTTTCAGTAACTTTGCGCTTCTTTTTTAAAGCTGATATACAAATAATCATTAAGCACTGCGGGTGTGGCGAAATTGGTAGACGCGCTAGACTTAGGATCTAGTGGGGAGACCTGTGGGGGTTCGAGTCCCTCCACCCGCACTGAATTAGTTAATAGTTATCAGTTATTGGTAAAATAAAATCTGTGCGAATGGCTTTTAGCGCGTGAACAATCTAAAAAATCTGTGTGATCATTTCTTAAAATGAACGTATCAAAAGAACAAACATGCCCGCTAAACGCCACCGTAAAAGTAAAAAAATGACAACTAATTCAATGGAGCTGATAATTCAACAGGTAAAATAAAACATGGGGAATAAAATCACTCAAGAAAATAAAGAACTCATCCTTTTTACCAGCGGGTTTCCTTTTACAAAAGACGAACCATTTTTGAACGAGGAAATCCATTTTCACATCGCTAATTGGAGCAAGGTTTCAGTTTTTTGTGTTAGCAATTCTTCGAAATTATCGTCTGAGCAATTTCCAGCTATAGAGGTATATCCAAACAGGTTTTCATACAAGTCCAAAAATCGTTTTGGCGTTATTCTAAAATACTGGAAATCGCTAGCTCAGGAAATACTTTTGTTGATACGAAAGGGGATTCTTTCAAAACTTGGTGTTTTTACAGTATCAACGTTTTTTCAATCACATGCAATGGCAAAGTGGTTTGCCAATGAGCATATTAAGCCAGAGAAAGAGTATATTATTTACTGTTATTGGGGAAATCAACTTTGTTTAACAGCGGAACTAATTGCCATGTTTTGCAAAAATGTAAAAGTGGTTACCCGTGTTCATGGTTTTGATGTTTACGAGATACAAACGGCTCATAGCCATGTAAGCTGGCAGCGGTTTCTTGTAGAGCACATTGGCCTAATGATGCCCGATTCACAGGCCGGATGTAACTATCTGCATCAAAAATACCCGGCTTTTAAAAATCAAATAAGAACCAACTATTGTGGATTTTATTCTGAGAAGCTGAACCCTGTACCAGATAGTTCATGTTTTCGGATAGTCACCTGCTCTTTTATCAGGGGTGTGAAGAGACTTACATTGCTTCCTCCGGCATTGGAAAAGCTAAAATTTCCGGTCAAATGGACCGTAATTGGCGATGGTTCTGGCTTACCAGAGCTTCGAGAAATGTGCAGCAAATTGCCTGAAAACATAGAGGTTGAGTTTGTTGGTTTTAAAACTCAGCAGCAGTTCATGAAAATTTATGCTTCCGGCCGATTTCACTTTCTGGTGAGTTTAAGTAAATCAGAGGGGCTTCCGGTATCCATGATAGAATGTATATCATTCGGCATACCAATTATTTCTACTGATGTGGGTGGATGTAACGAGATAGTAAATGAGGTTACCGGTTTATTGATTCCTAAAGATTTTACGGCAGATTATCTTGCAAAGCAATTGGAAAAGGCCTATGAAAACTATAATTACAGCCTGAACTACAGAGAAAGCATTCGCAAGTTTTGGAACGAGCATTTCAACTCACACAAAAACTATAATGCTGTGTCTAAGATGATGTTGGAAATGTGCGGCACTAATTAATAAATGCGTTTACCTCAGGTCAAAAACTTAATTTCGCTGGATTATTTAAAATGGATGATATTGGATGAATCAATAGAAAATCAGTTCGCAAAATCGGCTTTTGTGCAGAAATAATCTTAACAAAATCAGTGTAATTATTCATAATAATGAACGTTTCAAAAGAACAAACAGGCCCGCTAAACGCCACAGTAAAACTAAAAGTCAGCCCGAMTGACTACAAAGAAAAGGTGGACAAAGTGCTGAARGACTACAAAARAAARATGAAAATGCCCGGTTTCAGGCCGGGSATGGTGCCTTTCGGGATGGTGAAAAAAATGTAYGGAAAGGYAGTRATGGCMGATGAAATCAACAAACTGTTGGCWGATTCGCTATATAAATACATTGAAGAAAACAGCATCCAAATTCTCGGGAACCCGCTTCCAAAAGATGATGACAAGCAAAGTATTGATTTCGACCATCAAAAAGAATTTGAATTTGAATACGATTTAGGGCTTGCRCCACAGTTTGATGCGAAAATTTCTGCAAAAGACAAGTTCACCAAATACGAAATTCAGGCTGATGACAAACTCATTGATAAAAACATCAATGAGCTGGCAAAGCGCTACGGCAAAGTTTCTGAAGCTGAAACGTCTTCAGAAAACAACCTGTTGCAAGGCGAGTTTGTTGAACAGGGCAAGGAGGACGGTACCAAGCATGCTTCAACCATTGCATTGGAATACATTGAAGACGAGAAAACAAAAAAATCACTTGTTGGCAGAAAGATTGGTGATAAAATTATCCTCAACCCCAGAAAAGTGAGCAAAAGCGATGCCGATATGGCTGCCATGCTCAAAATTGAAAAAGATGCTGTGGAAACTGTTGGAAAAAACTTTGAATTTACTGTATCGAAGGTTTTTAAAATGGAACCAGCACCTGTTAACCAAGAGTTGTTCGATAAAATTTTCGGTGAAGGAAAAATCAAATCAGAAGCAGAATTCCGCCAGAAAATGACGGAAGAACTAAAAAAAGAATTGGATAAAGAGGCGGAATGGAAACTCAAAAAAGACATCATTGATTCGCTCATCGAAAAGCTCAAACTTTCGTTGCCTGATGAGTTTTTGAAACGCTGGCTAAAAGCAGCGAGTTCAAAAGAAGAAAACAAAGAACCTCTCAACGATGGGCAAATTGAAAAAGAATATGAAAATTACTCCAAGGGGTTGAAGTGGCAACTGATCATGAATAAAATCATGAAAGAAAACAACATTAACGTTGCGAGTGATGAATTGCTCAACCACACAAAATCACTGCTGCAAAAGCAATTTGCCACTTACGGAATGCCATTGGAAGACAATGAAAAATTAAACGAATACGCGCAGCGCTTGCTCGGCAACAAGGAAGAATCACAACGTATTCATGACGAGCTAGTTGACCAAAAAGTTTCCAGCTTTTTCAAATCAACTTTCACAATCAAAAACAAAGCAGTTGCTTACGATGAATTTGTTAAATTAGCCACCGAAAAACCAAAAAAATTCAACCTCTTTAAAAAACTAAAATTCTAACCATGTTCGACCAAAATGAATTCCAAAAATACGCCACCAAGCATCTAGGCATCAACAGTATCATGCTGGACAAATACATTTCTATTAGCAATGATTACATCTCGCCCACCATTATTGAAGAGCGGCAGATGAACGTTGCCTCAATGGATATTTTCTCGCGCCTGATGATGGACCGCATCATCTTTCTCGGGGTGCCTATAACTGATTATGTATCAAATGTTGTACAGGGGCAATTGCTTTTTCTCGAATCAGCTGATGCCAAAAAAGACATCCAGATTTACATCAACAGCCCAGGCGGTGGAGTTTATGCAGGGTTTGGCATTTACGACACCATGCAATACATTTCACCTAATATAGCTACCATTTGCACGGGCATGGCTGCTTCGATGGCTGCTATTCTGCTTTGCGCTGGAAACAAGGGGAAACGAACAGGCTTGAAACACGCACGCGTAATGATTCACCAGCCAATGGGTGGTGCGCAGGGACAGGCATCAGACATTGAAATCACAGCAAGGGAAATTCAGAAATTGAAAAAAGAACTCTACGAAATCATTTCAGAACACAGCGGCCAGAAATACGATAAAGTGTATAAAGACGGTGATCGCGACTACTGGATGACTGCAGAGGAAGCCCAAAAATATGGCATGATTGACGAAGTGCTGATGAAAAAGTAACTTGCTTCAAATGCAACTAAAAACCTCATAAACCGTCTTTTATGCGGTTTTTCTTTAACTTTGTGATATGGAAGAGGAAAACATTAAGTGTTCGTTTTGCGGGCGTGACAAGCGTGATGCGCAGGTTTTAATTGCCGGAATTTCGGGCCACATCTGCGAAAACTGCATCGTTCAGGCAAGGGCCATTGTGGAAGAAGAGCTCGATGAGCAAATTACACAAAAACTTCAAATTAATATTGGCTCACTCAAACCCGCTGACATCAAACGGCATCTCGATGAATACGTAATCGGGCAGGATCAAGCCAAAAAAGTGCTGTCGGTTGCTGTTTACAACCACTACAAAAGAATCACGCAAAAACTCGAAGACGATGATGTGGAAATCGAAAAATCAAACATCATCATGGTGGGCGAAACGGGAACGGGAAAAACGCTCATTGCAAAAACGATTGCTAAAATTCTAAACGTCCCTTTTTGCATTGCCGATGCTACGGTTTTAACCGAGGCGGGCTATGTGGGTGAAGATGTAGAAAGCATTTTGACCCGCTTGCTACAGGCAGCCGATTACGATACCGCAGCAGCCGAAAGTGGTATTATTTTCATTGATGAAATTGACAAAATTGCACGTAAAAACGACAACCCCTCCATCACGCGCGATGTTTCAGGTGAAGGCGTACAACAAGCCCTGCTGAAATTGTCTGAAGGGGCTATTGTTGGTGTTCCTCCTCAAGGCGGGCGGAAACATCCTGAACAAAAGCTCGTTCAAATCGATACGAAAAACATCCTGTTTATTTGCGGAGGTGCTTTTGACGGCATTAATAAAATGATTGCAAGGAGGCTGAACACCAGTGCCATCGGCTACAAATCAAAAAAAGCAGCCGAATTTTTCGATCAAGAAAACATACTGCAATATGTAGCACCGCAAGATTTGCGGGCTTACGGACTTATTCCAGAACTGGTGGGGCGCTTTCCCGTTTTAACACATTTGAACCCTTTGGATAAATCGGCTTTGCGAAGAATTCTTACCGAGCCAAAAAATGCACTCGTGAAGCAATATGTCAAGTTGTTTGAAATGGAAAACATTGAGTTGTCATTCGATAAAAAAGTGCTCGATTACATCGTTGACAAGGCGTTTGAATTTCAACTTGGCGCGCGCGGGCTGCGCTCCATCTGCGAAGTGATGATGAATGACGCCATGTTCGACCTGCCTTCAGATAAAGATGTTAAAACATTTAAGGTTGACCTTGACTACGCCAAAAACAAATTAGTGAAATCTTCGGGGAATAAATTGAAAGTGGCTTAGTTCTTTTAAGGAATGGTAAGATCGTAAGTTTCGCCATTGATAGTAACAGTAGCGCTTGCACCACAGGCAGAGCCACAATCTAACGTGCGCGGGGAAAGGTTGCTCGGCTGCACAGTCACTTGCCCGCTCGAAATCCAGTTACAATCGTATTCTACTTTCATCCCAGACAAAATTGAACCAGTAAACGTGTTGCCTTTTGTAGTAGTGCCGCTGCCATTTCCTGAAGTAATTATAAACACATCGTCATCAACATCTGCAGAAGATGTGCCTGTTGACCATTCACGAGTTTTTGTGATTTCCCACACAATGCGTGTATCGCTGTTGGAAATCAAACCGTTTTCATCTTTTTCAAAATAGGTATAGTCTCCTCCTGCAACGCTGGTAACAGTAAGTGTTTTTTTGCCGTCAACTTTGTAATCATCAATGTAAAAATTGATCAGTGTGATGGTCACCACTGTATTTTCCTGAAAATAACTACCCGTAAATTTGGCTGATATTTTCCCTTTTCGTGTTCTGCCATCATCGCACGAGCTGCCTGTACCGTAATCAATTGTTAAAGTGATGGGGTAAACTGAACTTGAAACGATAAAAGTGTCAATACAATCATCCATGGAAGCAAATGTTTCTGGCTTGCTTTTCAGCGAATCAAGCATCACCAGATAATGCACTTGCTCGAACACATCATTAAAAAGTACATCAGCCAGCGCATAATCCCACGAAGTATGAGTAGTTACGTCATTATCGCGGTCTGACTTGCGGCAGCCAAAAGCTATTAAAATAAAAGCTAAAATACTGTATTTCAGCATATTATTCATGGAATGTTGAACTTTCCAGCGTTATACGCTGTGTTTTTAAAATGGTTATCAATTTTCGTTATTTTTCATAAATGCAAATCGAAAAGGGGTGCTTATTTTTCTCATCTGGTTCATAGTCAGTTCGCTCAGTTTCTTTCCATTCATTTTTGTTAAATTCAGGAAAAAACACATTCCCTTTAAATTGCTTATGTACCCAAGTGATATACATTTTATTTACCAGATTTCGTTCAAGTGCTTGCTTGTAAATCTCGCCTCCACCAATAATAAACGTCTCTGTTTCACGATTATTTTTTGCACGTTCGATTCCCTGTTCTATTGAATGGACAACTATACAACCTGTAGCAACATAATTTTTTCGTCTTGTCACTACTATATTTGTCCGTTCGGGCAGCGGTCTGTATTTTTCAGGGATGGATAAATAATTTTTTCTACCCATAATCACATGGTGGCTCTTCGTGGTGTTTTGAAAATGCCTCATGTCGGCAGGTAAATACCATGGCAGCCCATTGTCTTTACCAATCACTTGGTTTTCTGCCACTGCTGCAATGATGGATACGCGCATTATTGTGCTAAAGTTGGGTTAACTTGCGGCTAAATTATTCACAAAAATCACTGAATAACAGGCAATTGGAGATGATTTTACACAATGTGAAGTTAAAAACAGTTTTAAACCGAAACTTCGGCCTTGATATGTGGGTGAGGGTCGTAGTTTTCAATCGCAAAGTCAGCATAGCGGAAGCTGAAAATGTCTTTTACCAATGGGTTTATTTTTAGTGTTGGCAGCTCTCTCGGTTTCCTTGTCAATTGCAGTTTGGCCTGCTCAATGTGGTTCAGATAAAGATGTACATCACCAAAAGTGTGCACGAATTCGCCCACTTCCAAATCACAAACATGTGCAACCATACACGTAAGAATAGCATAAGATGCGATATTAAAAGGAACTCCGAGAAAAGTGTCAGCGCTACGCTGATAGAGTTGGCACGACAACTTTCCATTGGCTACATAAAACTGGAAAAGACAATGGCAGGGAGGCAGCGCCATGTTTTCAATGTCTGAAGGATTCCATGCACTCACAATCAGCCGTCTTGAGTCAGGATTGGTTTTTATTTGATGAATTAAATTTGAAATCTGGTCAATTTTGCGGCCATCATGTACAGGCCACGAGCGCCACTGGTGACCGTAAACAGGGCCAAGATCACCATTCTCATCAGCCCACTCATCCCAAATGCGCACCTTGTTTTCCTGCAAGTATTTAATGTTGGTATCGCCTTGCAAAAACCACAACAACTCGTGAATAATGGAACGCATGTGGAGTTTTTTGGTAGTTAAAAGCGGAAAACCTTTTTGCAAATCAAACCGCATTTGATAACCGAACGTGCTGATGGTGCCCGTGCCGGTACGGTCGTGTTTTTCAGTACCGTTATCTAAAATGTGTTGGAGGAGATTGAGATATGGTAGCATAATTTATATTTTGATACTAATAAATTTATTTTCCTTTTATTAACCGTTCAATTTCTTGCTGAATTTGATCAATTATTTCTTTGTTGCAATTTCTTCCTCCAAACTGAAAACAATTAATACTTTTTCCTTTTTACCAAATCCTAATGAGAATTTTTGAATCTTAGGTTTTTACATTTTGTGTGAATGCTAAAAATTTGCTTTTGTATTTAAAGTCGAACGAATGATCCACGTCTGTTAAACCTTCTTTTAGCAAGTGAGCATTAATAAAAGTTTTATTTTTCAAGTAGAGATAACAAAGTAAATGTTTTTGGTCATCGTATTTAGGGCCATCAAACTTCATAAAAACCTTTTGGCCTTTTGTCTTTTCAATCAGAAACTTGATGGCTTTTCCATTCACTGCTTTTATTTCTTTTACTCCAAGCAGGCGAACTACCCAGTCATTATTTAGTTTAATCAATTCCGGGCTAATAACTTCTTTTACCGAATAGTATTTTTCCCGCGCTCCGCTGTTTTTGTCAATCTTAGAGCCAAATTGCAGTTTTTTTGGGTCAGTTTTTTTGTCAAGTTGATGGGGGTCTTTGAAAATATACGGCAGCTTTTTAATTTTTTTGTTGGTATCAATTGGTCGGCTGTCCTCAAGAAGCGAGTATTCAGTTTCCTGTTTGCAGGATTGATTTACGTTGAGTTTTTTTTTGGCAATTTTGATGAATTCCGGGTTAATTTCATAGCCGACTGAATTACGGCCAAGATTGCGTGCAGCCAATAAGGTTGTTCCACTACCCATAAAGGGGTCTAAAACGTTATCTCCAACAAAAGCAAACATTTTAATAATGCGGGCGGGCAATTCTTCAGGAAACACTGCAATATGACCGTCTTGTTTTGCCCCACTAAAATTCCAATGACCTGAAAAATAAGTGTTCCATTCTTCTTTGGTCATTGTTGAAAGCTCTTTTTGTTTTTTTTCTGGTTTGGTTGGCTTTCCTTGCTTTTTAAAAAGTAAAATAAACTCATAATCAATTTTTAAAATCCCATTTCGGGGATGTGGGAAACTGCCCATTATTGTTGCACCACCTGTGGTATTGGTAGTGGTGACTTTCTGCCAGATGATGGCGCCCATGTAATCAAAGCCAATTGTTTCACAAAATTTGATTATTTCCGTTCTGATGGGGATTACCTTGTAACGGCCATAGTAAACAGAACGAGCAAATTGGTCGCCAATGTTAATGCAAAGCCGGCATCCCGGCTGTAATACCCTATGACATTCATTCCAAACAAGGTTCAGATTATTAATGTATTTTTCATAAGTTTCGTGATAGCCGATTTGATCATCTGTGCCATAGTCCTTTAGTTGCCAATATGGTGGTGAAGTAATAATTAGATGAACTGATTTGTCCAGTAATAAGTTCATCTGCCGGCTGTCTCCGTTAATTATTTTATGAAATGTATTCATGAAGTCACAAATGCCCAAATGAAGATTCAAAACTCCAAGAAATCACCAGAAAATTCAAGCAATGTTGAAAACCTTTGAAAACTTTTTGAGGATAAAATCAATAAAGCATGCCTACAATCACAGCAGTAAACAAACACGCCAGTGTGCCACCAATAAGCGCTCGGATACCGAGCTTTGAGAGCAGCCCTTTACGGCCAGGAATGAGCGCACCGATGCCGCCAATCTGTATACCGATTGAAGAAAAATTGGCAAACCCGCACAAGATATAGGTGGACATGATGACTGATTTCTCTTCGGTGAATGCACTTGCCATTTTCATCTTTCCGAGTGATAAATAAGCAACAAACTCGTTGACAATAGTTTTCTCCCCCATGAGCTGTCCTACGAGCACAATGTCTTCCGAGCAAACGCCCATGAGCCAAGCTAGGGGAGCGAACAGATAACCGAAGATAAACTGCAAGGTGAAACCAGTAAACTTAGTGTTTTCGGCCACCCATGCACTCAAGCCTGTCCACTGACCTATCATATCATCTAAAAGATAATTTACCATAGCAATAAAAGCAATAAAGACCAGCAACATAGCAGCAACATTTACCGCCAGTTTGATGCCGTCCGTAGTACCATTGGCTATAGCCTCGAGCGCATTGGAGCCAATTTTCTCTTTTGGAACTTCAAGCGTTTCATCAAACTTCTCGGTTTCCGGAACGAGAATTTTGGCAGCTACCACTGCTGCCGGAGCAGACATCACAGAGGCGGCAAGTAGATGTTTGGCATAAAAAAGTTCCTGTTCAGGATCTCCTTGCCCGAGAAAACTTATGTAGGCTGCCAGCACACCTCCCGCAATGGTGGCCATGCCCCCGCTCATCAGACACATGAGTTCGGATTTAGTCATGCTCTTGAGATAGGGCCGAATGAGTAAAGGTGCTTCGGTTTGCCCGAGAAAAATGTTCCCGGCGGCCGCCATGCTTTCTGCCCCGGATAGATTCATTACTTTCTTCATGCACCAAGCAAAAACGTACACGATTTTTTGCAATATTCCAAGGTAATAGAGCAAACTGGTGAGTGCGGCAAAAAAGATGATGGTTGGAAGTATTTGTATCACAAAATTTATCAAAGCAGGATCTATTGCATCCGTTTCGAAGCTTTTGAACAGAAAATGTGTTCCGGCCTGTGTGAAACCGATAATCTCACGAAAGAACTTCCCAACTAGATTAAATCCTGATGCGATGAAAGGCACCTTCAATACTGCCACCGCAAAAATGAGCTGAATGAGCAGCCCTTTGCCAACCAACGCCCAGTTTACAGCTTTCCGGTTGTTACTGCACAGCCAGGCAATGCCTACAAGCACTGCCATACCCAACAATCCGCGGGAAATGGACGAAAAAGAAACAGATAAGAGGACACTCATAATTGGCTAAAAGTAGAAATTCAATTCATAAGGACAAAAAAAACAGGAAAAAATTACTTTTTTCCACGCTTTTTAATTTCATCCCTAATGACGGTAGCACGTTCATAATCTTCGCGGGAAATAGCTTCTTGCAAAAGCTTTTTTAATTCCTTTGCCGACATCGAAGTGATGTCTTGCTGCTTGGTGAGTTGTGAAATTTCCTTTTCGAGCTTTTCCTCTTCTTTTTCTTCTGAAGCGTCTTCTTCCAATATAATTCCTGCAGTAGACAAGATGAATTCGTAGGTGTAAATGGGGCAGCCGAATCGAACTGCAAGGGCAATAGCATCGGAAGTTCGGGTGTCGATTTCGACATTTTTCTGTCCGTTATCGCAAATTAATTTGGCAAAGAAAATGCCTTCCACTAAATTGTAAATAATGACTTCTTTGATGTCAATGTCAAAAGTTTCAGCAAATGACTTGAACAAATCGTGCGTGAGCGGACGACTGGGCTTCATTTTTTCCAATTCAATAGCAATGGCCTGCGCTTCAAACCCGCCAATGATGATTGGCAACCTGCGCCTTCCCTTCTTTTCGCCCAAAACCAAAGCGTAAGCGCCCGTTTGCGTTTGGCTGTATGAAAGCCCTACTATATCAAGTTGGATTTTTTCCATTACTCCCTTCCCGCTTGCAGGCACACTGGCCGATCGTGAATATTCATTTCAAACAAATTTCGTTGCTCGCTAATTCCAACAACTAAGGTAAGAAAAAAATTAATTCTGGGATGCTTTGAATTTTTTATAAGCCTCAATTAATTTGGGCACAACCTGAAAAGCATCGCCTACAATGCCATAGTCGGCTGCTTTGAAAAATGGCGCTTCGGAATCGGTATTAATCACCACCATCACCTTGCTTTGATTTACACCGGCAAGGTGCTGGATGGCGCCAGAAATACCGATAGCAATGTAAAGGTTGGGACGGACGGCAATACCCGTTTGCCCCACATGCTCGTGGTGCGGCCTCCAGCCGATGTCGGCAACCGGGCGGCTACAAGCCGTTGCAGCCCCCATTTCTTTGGCCAATTCTTCGATGATGCCCCAGTTTTCAGGCCCTTTCAGCCCTCTCCCTGCGGAAACTACAATGTCTGCTTCTGTCAACAATACACCTTCACTTCCTTTTTTCTTGAACTCCTTCACATTAATACCTGTTTCGCCTGCATCTACTGTATATTCTACCACCTCAGCACTTCCGCCAGTTGCTTCCGCTCCTACTGAATTGGGCATTAATGAAATGATCTTTTTTTCTGATGTAATGGACACATTGGCGAAGGCCTTTCCTGAAAAAACTGTTCGCTTCACAATGAATCCACTATCAGTATTAGGATAATCAATAACGCCTGTTACGATGCCTGCATCCAATTTTGCTGCCACTCGAGGTGCAATGGCTTTTCCTGTGCCGTCATGCGAAAAAATGATGACATCCGCACCTTCATCATTCGCTGCCGATACTACCAAGTTGGCTGTTACACTGCTCGCATTTTTTGCCGCAAGCACTTTTGACGCGCCATAATTTCCAAGCTCTTCTAATTCATCTCTGCTTACTTCGCCATAAGTAAGCGCAATGCAATTTGTGCCCAGTTTGCCTGCTATTTTACTTCCGTAAGAAACCACTTCTGCTACAGATTTCAAGAGTTTTCCATTATTGGAATCTGCGAATACTAATACACTCATTTTAAATTGCTTTTGCTTCGTTATGTAATAGGTTAATTAATTCTTCCACATTTTCAGCATCTACAAACGTACACTCTGATTTTGCTGGTGGCAAGGTGTATGAAACCACTTCTGTATGCTTTTGCGCCTCTATTGCAGAAACTACATTCAAGGGTTTTGTTCGTGCTGCCATAATGCCCCTCATGTTGGGAATGCGCTGCTCTGCCATGCCTTTTGAGCAACTGGCGACAAATGGCGTGCTTACTTCCAGCACTTCCAACCCTCCCTGCACGTCACGTTCTATGGTAGCGACATTTCCGTTAACATCTAATTTGCTTGCTAATGAAATGTAAGGCAAATTGAGCAGTTCGGCAATCATGCCGCCCACTTGAGAGCCATTGTAATTGATAGTTTCCTTTCCGCAAAGAATCATATCATAACCCTGCTCTTTGGCATATGCCGAGATTTGTTTTGCAACAAAAAGGGCGTCTGTTGGTTCGGCATCAACGCGCACAGCATCGTCAGCGCCAATCGCCAATGCTTTACGAATAACGGGGTCGTTATTACCACCACCAACAGTGATGGTGGTTACTGTGCCACCATTTGCTTCTTTCAATTCGAGTGCTCGCACCAAAGCGTACCATTCGTCATAAGGATTGACAATGAACTGCACCCCTACCTCATTGAACTTGCTATCTCCATCAGTAAATGAGATTTTTGTGGTAGTGTCAGGCGCTTTGCTAATGCAAACAAGTAATTTCATCTGTTGTGGTTTTAGTTAGGAAGTTGCGAAAGTAAATAAAAAATAATACACGAAAAAGGTATGCGCGCATACAAAAGTATGCCATTTTTCCACCCGCTTCCTGTCTCCTAAATTATTTTTCGCTTAGTTTTGAAATTTATGCGATTAACCCTTTATATATACCAACGGTTAGCCTTAAGGTTTTGTTGATTGCGATGTTCGCAAACTTTAAAATCCTGATAAAGTCAGAAAAATATTTGATTTTATTTCACAGGGTAAATTCATAACTTTGCTTTTTATTTTTTAGTAATGCGAGAAATCCAATTCAGAGAAGCCGTTCGGGAAGCAATGAGTGAAGAGATGCGCAGGGACGAAAGCGTATTCCTGATGGGCGAAGAAGTGGCAGAATACGAGGGTGCTTACAAGGTGAGCCAAGGTATGCTTAAGGAATTTGGCGAAAAACGGGTAATTGATACGCCAATTTCCGAACTCGGCTTCGCAGGAATAAGCATTGGTGCAGCGATGAACGGCATCCGGCCGATTGTAGAATTTATGACCTTCAATTTCGCCATTTTGGCTATGGATCAAATCATCAATTGCGCATCTAAAATGTTGCAAATGAGCGGGGGGCAATACAACGTTCCCATTGTTTTTCGCGGACCGAATGGCACAGCCGGTCAGTTAGCCGCAACTCACTCACAGAGTTTTGAAACCATGTACGCACACATCCCGGGCCTAAAGGTTATTACACCAGCCAATTCGTATGATGCCAAAGGATTATTGAAATCAGCCATTAGGGATGACGATCCTATAATTTTTATGGAATCGGAAAAAATGTATGGCGACAAAGGCGAAGTACCCGAAAGTGAGTATCTGCTGCCAATCGGTTTAGCCGATGTGCGAAAAAAAGGCGATGATATTACGCTTGTTTCTTTCGGAAAAATTTTAAAAGTGGCAGATGAAGCCGCCAAAGCGCTTGAAAAAGATGGTATTTCTGCCGAAGTGATTAACCTGAGAACTATCCGCCCGCTTGATTATCACACCATTGTGGAATCAGTAAAGAAAACAAATCGACTGGTAGTGGTAGAAGAGGCGTGGCCTTTCTGCTCCATTTCCTCCGAAATCACCTACCACGTACAGCAGCATGCCTTCGATTACTTAGATGCGCCTGTAAAACGCATTACGCAAGCAGATACACCTTTCGCTTTTTCTCCTACCTTAATCGAAGAGTCGCTACCCAATGTCCAAAGAGTAGTAGAGGCAGCAAAAAACGTGCTTTATTTGAATTGAATCTAATCCCAACCCTGTGTGAAATACCGCAAATCGGGATTTCTCCGGTTAAATAAAAAACTCCCGCACGATTCAGCGCGGGAGTCCTCAATAATTACCTAATCCCTTAGTAACCTAATTACCCTTCAATCGGAATCACGCTAATCTGGGTGATGTTATCCACATCGGTGTACGTGTACTGGTACAACCCATCATCTCCAATGAGCATGAGGCGGTCAAAGAGCAAAATAGCATCATATGCATCAACACCCGAAACCTGCGAGAGGTAAGACCAACTACTGTTGTCAACATTCGAAATATCATACATTTTCAATCCTGACTCACCATCACACACAAACAACACGTTGTTGTTGGGATCAATGCTCAACCCCTTCGGATGGTCCATTTGAATTGTCGTTGTCCAATTAGGATTGGAAATGTCACTGATGTCCACAACATCCACTTGGTTTTGCCAACCACCGCAAGGACCCTGGCTGTTCAAGCTCACGTAAGCATAGTTGTCATAAACTACCACGGGGTCGCAGGCTTCAGCATGTTCAAACTGTGAAACATACTCGGGCGTACAGGAAGAAATATCGTAAATAAACATACCATTTTGAGCGCCTATGAAAAGGTGGTCTTCATAAACAAAAGTTGTTTCAATGGTATTCCATGAACTTACCATTACTGCACTACTCACACTTGGCGAAGAAGTGTTGGAAATGTCAAACACTTTCAAATCGCTCACGCTGCTAATGACATAAAGACAATCTTCTTTAATCGCAAAGCGTGACATGGAGCCGCCAACTTCAACGGTTGCGTTTCTTGCGTTTCCACCCTGTGTTGCGCCAAAGCCACCATTCTGAGTTTCGGAAACCAACATACCATTTTCGTTAAATCGGAAAGACCCACACTCTTCATTCAAGCATGTCTCTGTCACTTCCTTAATTTCCCAACCGGCAATCACGCCTCTGGTTTCATCAATTTTCGCAAGCGGATACCGCTCATCGTATTTCGGAACGGAATATTGAAGCACGTCTTTCACCCGCTTGGTTTCTTTAATGTTTTTAGGATCGCTGATGTCAATGGCTACCAAATCGGTGTAGCTGTCGGCATATAAAATATTGCCCTTTACAGAAATGTCCACATTTCCGGGAATGTTCAAAAAGCCAATGTTCTGCGGGTTGTAGGGGTCTTGGTTGTTAATCACATGGATACCCTTGTGGAATTCATTCACCAAAATATAACTCCCAAAAACATAAATCTTCCCAGGATTTTTGAGCGGCTGGGTTTCTTTGCTGCCCACTTCCGTACGCATTTGATCATAAGATTTGTAAATGGGCACATTTGCTGTGAATGTACGCGTTTCGATGTGCTTGTCTTTACATGATTGCAGCATCAATGTAGGCAGTGCAATAATTGCCAAGGCGGGCAAAAGGATTTTTTTGGTTTTCATGGCTGTTGGTTTTTTATGAATAAATGCAATAATTTTGAGATAATGTTGTTGTGCCAAAACGTAAAAATATAAAAAAATTGTGTAACTTGTCAAAAATATTCAGATAAATCATGCTCCTAATACTTAACAAAAATCTTGCCGCTTTTTTCATTGTCTTTTTGATGACAGCCATGACTGGATTTGCCCAGCAGACCGAGCGCGATGTAGTTTACCTAAAAAACGGCAGCATTATTAAAGGAAAAATTATTGAAATGGAATTAGATGGTAATATCAAAATCGAGACCATGGGTGGCAGCATTTTCGTTTATAAAATGGAAGAAGTGAAAAAAATCGCAAAGGAAAGCGTTGAAATGCAACCTCCGCAAACTAACATCGCAAAAGAAGAACCGCCTGCAGTTGAACCCGAACCCTATTTTCCTGAGCCATGGGAACCGATGAAAAACGGCTTTTTCATTTACATCGGAAATGGATTTATCCTCTCTGGCGAAGGCGCAGCACCATTTGATGGAGGGAATGGTGGCGGCTCCATATCGTTTATCAATGGATATCAATTCAAATACAATTATTCCGTTGGTCTCGGCATTAATATGGAAATATTCAGCAACCTGCTAATGATGCCCATCTTTCTCGATACGAGATATACTTTGCTAAAGAAAAAAACAAGCCCCATAATTTATGCGCAAACCGGCTATACTACACCTCTCACCGACAATGCTTGGAACGGAATTGACAGTAAAGGCGGGTTTACATTTGAAGCAGGCATTGGCATGAAAAGACATTTAAAAGGTTCTGCCAACCTCGTTTTCAGCGCGGGCTATCGCCACCAAGAGCACAATTACACCCGAACCGATTGCTTTTGGGACCAAAACTGGAACTGCACCGAAATAGATACAGAAGTGGTTGACATCTTCAACCGCGCTACTATTAGAATAGGCTTTATGTTCTAAATTTTCCTATTCTAATCATCCTTCTTTTCTATTTTAGATTTCTGATTATATTTGCCGCCTCAAAAAATCAGAACTAACCAAATTTTAAATTTAAATTCATGGAAAATTTAGTTTACATTCTGCCTGCATTTGGTGTGCTGGCTCTGTTGTTTGTCATGTGGAAAAACGCATGGGTATCAAAGCAAGAAGTTGGTGATGAAAAAATGGCCAACATAGCCAAAAACATTGCCGTTGGCGCAATGGCCTTTTTAAAAGCTGAATACAAAGTACTCAGCATTTTCGTGGTGACAGTAGCCGTTTTGCTGGCCTTCAAAGGAGCCAACGAAGGCGAGTCCTCGCACGCACTGGTGGCACTATCGTTTGTAGTGGGCGCTCTGTGTTCCGGACTTGCCGGATATATGGGAATGAAAGTTGCCACAAAAGCAAATGTTCGTACTACAAACGCTGCGAGAACTTCCCTCGGGAAAGCACTCGAAGTGGCTTTCGCAGGAGGTTCAGTGATGGGGCTGGGTGTAGTAGGATTAGGTATTTTGGGATTGAGTGGCCTGTTTTTGATTTACACCAACTTCATCGGAGCTGATTGGAACATCGAACGTGTATTGAATGTACTTGCTGGGTTTTCTCTTGGCGCTTCTTCCATCGCACTATTTGCCCGTGTTGGCGGAGGCATTTACACCAAAGCAGCCGATGTAGGCGCTGATCTGGTTGGAAAAATAGAAGCCGGAATTCCCGAAGACCACCCGCTAAACCCTGCCACCATTGCTGACAATGTAGGTGATAATGTTGGCGATGTGGCTGGTATGGGAGCTGACCTGTTTGAATCATATGTGGGCTCCATCATCGCAACTATGGTTTTGGGCGCTGCATTTGTCGCTTTACCCGAATTCGCAGGTACTTTTAATGGGTTGGGAGCTGTTCTTCTGCCGATGACATTAGCTGCTGTGGGCATAGTAATGTCCATCATCGGTACTTTTTTCGTGAAAGTAAAAGACGGTGGCAGCCCTCACAAAGCACTCAACATCGGTGAATTTGGCTCTGCATTTGCCATGATTATCGCTTCTTATTTCATCATAGATAAGATGCTACCGGCAAGCTGGACAACAGGCGGGATCGAATACACTTCGATGGGCGTTTTTTGGTCAACAATTACCGGTTTAGTTGCCGGTTTGGGAATCGGGAAAATCACTGAATACTACACTGGAACAGGCACAAAACCGGTAATGTCAATTGTCCGCCAGTCGCTCACCGGCTCTGCCACAAACATCATTGCAGGATTGGGGGTTGGAATGATGTCCACAGCCATTCCCGTCATTTTGATTGCTACTGCCATTTTGGTTTCCCACGAATTTGCAGGTCTATACGGCATTGCAATTGCAGCCGTTGGAATGCTGGCCAACACTGGCATTCAACTCGCAGTTGATGCCTACGGGCCTATTTCTGACAACGCTGGAGGTATTGCTGAAATGGCTGAATTACCCCCTGAAGTTCGCAAAAGAACCGACAAACTTGATGCGGTTGGAAACACCACCGCTGCCATTGGAAAAGGCTTCGCCATCGGCTCTGCAGCGCTCACGGCACTGGCACTTTTCGCAGCCTTCATGCAGCAGGCGAATGTCGATTCCATCAACATCTCAAAACCGGTCGTCATGGCAGGGTTATTCCTTGGCGGTATGTTACCGTTTGTTTTTTCAGCTTTATCTATGAATGCTGTTGGGCGTGCCGCTATGGCAATGATTGAAGAAGTGAGAAGGCAATTCCGTGATTTGCCCGCTTTGAAAGCAGCAGTAGACGTAATGAACAAGCCTGAAAACAAAGACAAGGAGCAAAGTGAATGGAGCGAAGAAGACCGAAACACTTTTGCCGCGGCCGATGGCGTTGCTGAGTACGACAAATGCGTGGCTATTTCTACCGATGCTTCCATTAAAGAGATGGTTTTACCCGGAATATTGGCAATTTCTGCCCCCGTTGCCATTGGTTTCATCGGAGGTGCGGAAATGCTGGGTGGACTGCTGGCCGGTGTTACCGTTACAGGTGTACTCATGGCTATTTTCCAATCTAACGCAGGAGGTGCGTGGGACAACGCCAAAAAAATGATTGAGGAAGGCGTGGAAATTGATGGGATAAAATATGCCAAGGGTTCCGAGCCGCACAAAGCAGCAGTTGTTGGAGATACTGTTGGTGACCCGTTCAAAGACACTTCCGGGCCATCACTCAATATCCTTTTGAAATTGATGGCGGTCGTTGCATTGGTGATTGCACCAAGCATTGCGCTCGAACTTACAAATAGCGAAACTGGTGAAGCAACTAATGGCACTGGGGAGGTGATTCAAGCTACTCAGGTAAGTGGTAATTTTGCGGTAAACAAAGAAGAAACCATGTTGAACTGGACTGGCAAAAAACCTACAGGTGAGCATAGTGGCACCCTTGGAGTTTCTTCAGGCCAGTTGGTAGTGGGAAACGGTGTGCTACTCGGTGGCAATTTCGAAATTGACATGAGTTCCATCGTTTGCACTGACATTAAAGACGAAGAGGAAAACAGCGACTTGATAGGCCATTTAAAAAGCAGTGATTTTTTCAACATTGACAGTTTTTCCACTGCAAAATTCGACATTATCGAAACCATGCAAAGCGGTGATGCAAACAATTACACCATCAGAGGAAACCTTACTATTAAGGGAATTAGCAACGAAATTTCCTTACCTGCAAAGGTCAATATCGAAAATGGAAATATTTCTGTGGAAGCCGCTTTTGCCATAGACCGCACCAAGTGGAACATGCACTACAAATCAAAAACACTTTTTCCCGATTTGGGTGACAAGTTCATTTTCGATGACATCGAAATCAAGCTGAAACTTTCCGCGAAGGCAACTTAAGAATCGCGGTTAAGCCCAAAAAAGAGCATAATTAATATTGCTACGGCTGCCAGTATCCACAAAAGCAATTTCGAGGATTTTTCTGGCGTGTTTTCAACTGAATTCGTTGCAAGAMTTTCTTCGATTACACCTGTAAGTTCGCTGATAACGCGCTCGTCTTTTTGAATGAAGCTGTAAACGCCTTCTTCTATTAAAGTGAGTTCTGTTTCCGAATCCTTTAAATCAGAGAGCACTACAACAGGCACGTTTTTGTTTATTTTTTTAATTTCACGGAAGGTGTCCAGCCCATTCATTCCAGGTAAATTGTAGTCTAAAACAATAATGTCTGGCTGTTGGCGCTTCAACTCTGCAATGCACTCTTCCCCACTGTGAAGCAGCACCAGCTTGTAATCGAGCTTTTCACGAAATTTGTAATCGAGCGAGATGGAATATAATTCCTGCTGGTCAACCAAAAAGATGGACGATTTTTTGTGTGGAGATTGCATTTGTTTAGAAATTCATGTCTCGGCTAAATTACATATTTCATAAATTATTCAACTGCTTTTTCAGAGAATACGTACTTTTATGATTTAATTGCACAAAAATGAAAAAACTAACTTGTCTTTTACCTGTTTTGCTGATAGTTTTCGCTTTATTTCCCCAAGAAGGCACGCACACCGCAGCCATCATCATTAAATTCAAAAATGGAGTTTCATTCGATAAACAAAAAATCATCTTTGACAAATTGGAAGAATTTCAGCCTCTTTCAAGGAAATCAGTTTTTACAGAATTTGAAGCTACTATTGGGATTTTAACAGAAAAATTTCCAGATGAGAAGATTGACAAAATCATCAATAAGCTGAAAAAATTTGACGAAGTAGTTTATGCAAATCCTTTATTGACAAATGAAAGCGGTCACTGTGGCGGAGCGTTGGGCAAGTTTTTTGTGAAATTGAAATCGGAAAATGATTTTGAAGTCATGAAAAAATTCGCAGCCGAAACCAATACCCGTATCCTGCACGAATACAAATACCTGCAAAATGTTTACGTGCTTTTTGCCGATAAAAATTCAAAAGGAAATGCAAAGGAAATGGCCACTTATTTCCGCAATAGCGAGCTTTTTCGCTATGCCACTCCAAATATGCTGCACACACTCAGCGTCACTTCGGTAAACGACCCGCTCTTTGACCGCCAGTGGGCGCTACTCAACGAAGGCACTTCCATTCAGGACAACGGCACACCCGATGCAGACATGGATGTGGACAGTGCATGGACAATTACTACCGGAAGCCCTTTTATTAAAGTAGCCGTTTTGGATTCAGGAGTAGACACCCTGCACGAAGATTTGGTTGACAACCTGCTTCCCGGCTTTGATGCCTTCGACACCACCAAAGGCTACCCCTACCTCACTTTTCAGGAAGACGGACACGGCACTTGCTGTGCTGGAATTATTGCTGCTGCTGGCAATAACAATATAGGTTCTGTCGGTGTAGCCTACAATTGCAAAATTATCCCAGTAAGAATTTTTTTCTACATTGACATACTCGGTCCTGTAATGCCTTATTCCACAACGCAAGCAGGAGCTGATGGGCTGAACTGGGCTGCCTATGATGCAAAAGCAGACGTGATGAGCAATTCGTGGGGGCTGCCCGATGACCAAATTGCGCAATTCGGCTTTGATACAGCCTTTGGTAATGATGCCCTTATACAGGCCTACCTTACCGGACGAAGCGGAAAAGGTGTGCCAATGCTTTTTTCAGCAGGCAACGACCCCGATCCCTTTACTATTTGGCCAAGCAGCCGTCCGCAAACAATTGCTGTTGCAGCAACCAGCATGTGCGATGAATTAAAATCCTCCAGTGACTGCTCACCTGAAAATTGGGGCAGCAACCACGGCAAGGATTTGGATATCAGTGGGCCAGGAGTGCGCATTACTACCTCAGACATGACAGGCACAAATGGTTTCAGCTCGAATGATTATAATTTTGCGTTTAACGGCACATCGGCTGCATGCCCTAATGTGGCTGGAGTAATGGCACTCATCCTTTCGGTGGACAGCAACTACAAGGTTGGCACAGCACGGAAAATTCTCGAATCCTCTTGTGAAAAAGTGGGCGGATATGCTTATGATTCAGTGAAAACGCATGGCACTTGGAGCATGGAATTAGGCTACGGAAGAGTGAATGCATACAATGCGGTGCAACTGGCGCAGTTGATGATAGGAGTTGATGAATCTGAAGTTAAGAGTTTAGAGTTTAGCGTTTTTCCAAATCCGAACGAAGGAAAATTTGAATTACGAATTGCGAATTACGAATTACAATTGAAAAAAGCGGAACTTAAAATCTTCACCCTGCTCGGTGAACCGGTTTATCATCAACACATCAGCATGTCTGCCAATCAGCTAATTGATTTGTCCTCTCATCCGAAAGGAGTGTATTTCGCGGTGCTGCAAACTGAGAAAGGTGTGATTTCGAAAAAGATTGTTTTGCAGTAGTTAAATCCCCCGTCTCTTCGAGACACTCCATTTTCAAAGAGGGATTTAGAATAATCCGTGTAATTCCGCATCAATGCAGCTGATGATAGTGCCGAGATCTTCTGCATTATCGTGGAATTTGTTTTCGTCCACATCAATAATCAGCAGTTTACCTTTGTCGTAAGTAGAAATCCACGCTTCGTAGCGTTCGTTGAGACGTTTTAAATAATCCAGCCGAATAGACTCTTCATAATCCCTGCCACGCTGCTGAATTTGATGTACCAAGTTAGGAACGGTAGAGCGAAGGTAAATCAGTAAATCTGGTGGGTCAATAAACGAATCTACCAGTGTGAAAAGTGAAAAATAATTTTCGAAATCTCGGGTAGTGAGCAGCCCCATGGCATGCAGGTTGGGCGCAAAAATATAGGCATCTTCGTATATAGTGCGGTCTTGAATTATTGACTTTCCACTTTTGCGGATGTTTAAAATCTGTGTAAAGCGGCTGTTCAAAAAGTACACCTGAAGGTTGAACGACCACCGCTGCATGTCGTTGTAAAAATCGTTGAGATATGGATTATTATCAACGGCTTCGTAGTGAGCATCCCATTTGTAATGCTTCGATAGCAACTCGGTGAGCGTGGTTTTGCCTGAACCAATGTTACCAGACACAGCAATGTGCATGCTGCGTTGCTCTTTTTGCGCTTTTTTTGTCATTAGCCGTCAAATTTCAAACTTCAAAACCAAACAGACAAAAAATAATCGGATTAGTTTTCAACAGTATAAACCTGCAATGAGTTTTCTGCAAGCAGCAACAACTTATTTTTGCTTACACGAAGGTATCCAATTTCTGAACTTGGCAACGGCACCTCGCTTATTTCAAGAGTTTTGAAATCGTATTTGTACAATTTAGTTTTATCCCGATAATACAAATAATTTTCAACAACTTGGAAACTTGACAGATTTTTAACAGGAATAGTTTTGGAATACGTTCCAAAAATATCAAACACCAAGATTCCTTTTTCGGGGTCGTTTAGGTATACCCAGTTTTTTCTCTCAAGTAAGAAGCTGGGGTTGACATAGTCACCAATCAACTGAATAATGTTACCTGTTTCAGCAATGGAGCGCAGGTTTTCATCGAGCCGAGCCAATTGAAACTGCTGCTGATTATAAACCCAAATACCGTTATTCACGGATGAGCAAACCAGCGTTACCTGCTCCAGCCCAATTTCTTCCAACGAAACCGGATCACCTTGCTGACTTAGCGTGTTATCCAAAAAAACAACCTGAGATAAACTTTGATAAAACAACATGATTTTCAACGGATTACTGGCATCTACAAATGAGATTTCACCCAGCGTTTTACTGCTGTAAACATTCATTTGCTTGCCAACAGGACTGTACTGCCGCAGTTCATCCCCATTCACTGCGTAAATCCTGGCCAAATTATCGGTGGTGAAGAAATCAGCTTTTACTGAAAATGAGTTTTCTAATTTGAAAGTAGTTTGGCAATAAATAAAAAACGGAAATAAGCCAATTAATACCTGAATCGAATATTTTATTACTTTTTCCATTTGTCTTTGTCACGCTAAACGCAGTGAAGCATTTAAGATTTTTCACTTAACTCAAAATGACAGAACCGTACTATGCACTGTCTCTTTGCTGTTTTGTTTCTTCAAGGTAACTCAAAATGTCATCCAAATATTTTCTGTCGTTCGCAAGTCGCGGCACTTTATTCTGCCCGCSTAGTTTGCCGCGCTTTTTCATCCAATTATAAAAAGTGCCTTCAAACACAGCRTGAATTTTAGGCTCTTGCAAAGCCAGTCCTTTGTGACGCTTGGCTTCATAATCAGAGTTTAGCGACTTGAGCGCATTGTCCAGTATCTCGGCAAAGTAATCCAAATTATGCGGCTTCCGCTCAAACTCGATAAGCCACTCGTGCCCMCCCTTGCCTTCATCACCCATGAAGACTGGCCCGGCAGTATATTCTTTGATAATTGCTYCTGTTTTCTCACAAGCGGTTTTCAGCCCTTTTTCTGCATTATCAATAATCAGTTCTTCACCAAAAGCATTGATAAAATGCTTGGTACGACCCGTAACTTTTATACGGTATGGGTTAAGCGAAGTGAACATCACCGTATCGCCAATAATGTAGCGCCAGAGCCCGCCATTRGTTGAAATCACYAATGCGTAATTTTTGTCAGTTTCGACTTCATCCAACATCAATGTTTTTGGCTGATCGTTGCCRAAGTTTTCCATTGGKATGAATTCGTAAAAAATCCCGTAGTCGAGCATTAGCAGCATTTCATCTTTACCCAATTCGTCTTGAATCCCAAAAAACCCCTCGGATGCGTTATACGTTTCCATGTAATTCATTTTTGGGGAAGGAATTAATTTTCGATATTGCTCGAGGTAAGGCGTGAACGCCACACCACCGTGCATGAACAGTTCTAAATTCGGCCACACTTCAGGGATGGTTTTCTTCCCTTTTATTTCTAAGATTTTTTTGAGCAAAACCAGCGTCCATGAGGGCACGCCAGAGATATTGGTAACGTCTTCTTCAGCAGTGGCTTTCGCCATTTTTTCGAGCTTTTCTTCCCACTCGCTAAGCAGCGCAATGGATAGCTCTGGCGTCCTGCGGTATTCCACCCAAAAAGGGAAGTTTTTCATCAAAATTGCGGAAAGGTCGCCATAGTATGAATCACTGCGGAATTGGTTGATTTGACTGCTACCACCAACCACCAAGCCCTTGCCCGAAAAAAACAGTGAATCTGGACGGTTGTGGTAGTAAATCGAGAGCATATCTTTGCCACCCTTGTAATGACATTCTTCGAGCGACTCACGGCTCACGGGTATGAATTTGCTCTTATCGCTTGTAGTGCCTGATGACTTGGCAAACCACTTGATTTCGCCCGGCCATAGCAAATCCTTTTCACCTTTCATCAAGCGATCAACCCAATGCTTTACGTCATCATATTCCTGCAAGGGCACGTGCTCACTGAATTGTTTTGGGTTTTGGATAGACGAATAGCTATATTTCCTGCCCCACTCGGTATCTTTTGCAGAGTCAATGAGTTTTCTAAACCATTCCTCTTGTACATCATGCGGGTACTTAACAAAAAGCTCGATTTGGTGAATGCGCTTTTTGATAATCCATCCGAATATAGAATTGAGTAAGTTCAGGGTTTAAAGTTCTAGGTTATCAGAGAAATACGAATTTAACCGAATTATTAATGATTTCATTTTTATTAATAATTGGTAGTGATGTACAATTCGTAGGATTTTTGTAAAAGTATTATTTTTACTGAAATTATATCAAGCACACATTTCTCTCAAAAATTCAAACCTGTAAATTCAAATTTAGGGATTCTTCAATTATAACTTCCATGAAAAAAATACTCTTCACTTTGATTTCTCTTCTGATTATCTGCTTGCAAAGCAATGCCCAAACCTGGTCAGTTACGGAATTAGCTATCATGCCCGAACCCGTTACTAACAACGCAGTGTGCGAGGGTTTTGTAAACGGTGTTCCTTATGTTTATTCTTTCGGAGGGTTGGATTCAACGAAATTGTATTCGGGTATTCATTTGCGTTCTTTTCGTTACAACACCCAAACGGATACATGGGAACAAATTCCTGATTTGCCGGATACACTGGGAAAAATCGCAGCAGCTGCAAACCGGGTTGAAGATACCATTTACATCATTGGCGGCTACCATGTTTTTGCCAACGGCAATGAATTGTCTTCGAACAAAGTGCACCGGTTTGATGTCAACGCCAATGTTTTTTTGGCGGATGGCGCTGACATTCCCATTGCCATTGATGACCATGTGCAGGCCGTTTGGCGCGACTCGCTGATTTTTGTGGTAACCGGCTGGAGCAATACCACCAACGTGGCCAATGTGCAGATTTACAATCCGTACAGTGATGTTTGGACAGCAGGAACTTCTGTTCCCAGCAACAGTGATTACAAGTCATTTGGCGCATCCGGGGAAATTATTGACGATACGATTTACTACTTTGGAGGAACACGAATTGGGTTCAATTTTCCTGCGCAAAACAATTTGAGGAAAGGCGTGATTAACCCCAATGACCCCACACAAATCACCTGGAGTGATACTGTTTTGGATGTGAATATAAAGGGGTATAGGATGGCAGCTACTACTTTGGGAAGTGATATTTTTTGGTTTGGCGGTTCAGATGTCACCTACAATTACAACGGCATCGCCTATAACGGCTCCGGAGGTGTTGATCCGACAAATCGTGAATTATGGTACTCCACTGTTACAAAAGCATGGGATACGAGCTTTGCTTACAATTACCCAATGGATTTGAGAGGAATTGCTGAAACCAATCAGTTCAGATATATCGCAGGAGGTATGTTGGCAGGGCAAGAAGTCAGCAACAAACTTCTTCAGCTTAATTATGCTATTACCAATACCGAAGACATATTTAGCCACGATATTGTTCATGTTTATCCCAATCCAACTCAAAATATTTTAAATATTTCCCTCAAAAACCCAACAATCGGTAATCAAATAAAAATCTTCACCGCTTTCGGACAATTGATTGATGAGTTCGAAACCAGCAAAGGCCAGTATCAAATCAATACAGAAAATTATCTTTCGGGTGTTTATTTTCTGCAGGTTGTGGATAAGAATAAGATTGCAAGCCGAAAGTTCGTGATTTCTAAATAAAAAAAGCCCTCTCACAATGTGGAGGGCTTTTGAATGGCTTCTTTATTCAATCTATTCAATCTCCAAAAAGTAAGGTAGCCGAGCCTGTATGCCCTGCATTTTTGAAACTTCCTTCAGGTAATTGAAATACTTGTAGTTTTTGCCAAGATGCTGCTGCATCATATCTGTTTGGGCGCCACCTAAAAACTCTTTGATTAATTCATCAAAAGCATCTTTCTTTTTGGGGTACTCTGAAACTCTATACTCTTCCAGATCAGCCATGTCAGCAGCAATTTCAATGGCTTTGGTCAGACCTCCGTAAACATCAATCAGCCCTATTCTCATCGCGTCCATACCACTCCAAACCCTGCCCTGCCCGATGCTATCCACGTCAGCTTGCGTCATGCCTCGCCCTTCGGCCACCTTGCTTGTAAACACCTGGTAGACGTCCACTACACCTTCCTTTATGATTCTTTTCTGAGTTTTAGTGAGTGGCTTCAAAAATCCCAAGTCAGCATTGTGGTTGGTTTTGACGCCATCGAAAGTAATTCCCATTTTATTTTTGAAAAATTCCCTGAAATTAGGAATGATACCCAACACGCCAATTGAACCCGTAATCGTATTTTCACTTGCCACGATAGTATCGGCAGCGCAGGCAATGTAGTACCCCCCTGATGCAGCCACATCGCCCATAGAAACCACTACCGGCTTTTCGGCTTTTGCCAAAACCATCTCGCGCCAAATCACATCAGAAGCAAGCGCACTGCCGCCCGGTGAATTCACTCTCAACACAATGGCCTTCACTTTTTCATCTTCGCGCGCTTTGCGGATGGCTTTTGAAATCCGCTCAGAGCCGATAGTTTCTTCATCGCCTTCACCACTTTCAATGCCGCCCTGCGCATAAATTACAGCCACTTTTTCTTTTTTCAGGTCACTTTCCTCTTTCTTTACAGGAACTTTTGTGTAYTTTCTTAAACTAATGCATTCGATATCCCCATCCTCTTCAACACCTARTTTTTCGCGCAATTTGGCAAGCAGTTCGTCTTTGAAAATCACTGCATCSGCCAACCCGAATTTAACAGCATCGGGCGCCTTGCGAATAAGCATGCTGTCGGCAATCTCGTTGAGTTTTTCAACGCTAATACCTCTTGCATCTGAAATACCTTTTAGGTAATGGCTCCACAAATCACCCACATACTTCATGGTTTGCTTTTTGCTTGCAACGCTCATACTGTCAAGCATGAAAGGTTCTACCGCACTTTTGTATTTGCCGTGACGGATGATTTGAGCTTCGATTTCCAGTTTGTCAAGCAGCCCTTTGAAAAATGTGCGCGTGGAACTGAGTCCTCTAAAATCAAGCATCCCCTCAGGATAGAGGTAAATTTCATCAGCCACCGAAGCAAGATAGTAGGCCTTTTGCGTATAAACCTCTCCATAGGTGATGATAAACTTGTCGGATGAATCTTTAAATTCAATGAGCGCATCGCGTATTTCTTCGAGKGTGGCGAAACCAGCATCCACATGAAGCAAGTTGAGGTAAATTCCTTTGATGTTATCGTCTTTCGTGGCTTTTTTGATGTTTTTCAGCACGTTGTTCAGCCCGATTTTACTTTCGGACTCCATAGAACCAAAATTGAAATTTTTGAAAGGGTTTTCTTCGGCACGGTCAACAATGGGCCTGTTGAGTTTGATGTGCAACACCGAGTTGGGTTGAACCTCAGGCTTATCATCGCCCAGCGAGGCCATGATGAAAATTACCAGACAAGTGAACAAACAACACACAAAAATCGCCAGCAATGAGGCAAAAAAGAATTTGAAAAATTGTTTCATGGCAAGTATAAGTTTTTAAGTTTCTGCAAAATTATACAGACGCAGGGAGTTTAAGTTCAGCAAATTACATCAATGGTCAGCTATGAGTGCTCAATGGTCGGTTGTTGGTATTGCTGGATGGCGGATGGCGAAAACAAGCTATTTTTGCGTTATGAACACTGCTTATTTACTGCTAGGCGGAAACTTGGGTGTACGCGTAGAGACGCTTGCTATGACGGTTGAGTTGATTGAAAAGAGAATTGGACAAGCTGCTAAAAAATCTTCAATTTATGAAACCGAACCGTGGGGTTTCCAGCACGAAAACAAATTTTTGAACCAAGTAATTAAAGTCAAAACTGCACTTTTACCAATAGAATTACTCACTAAAATTCTTAAAATAGAAAAGCAATTAGGGCGGACTCGAAACAAATCACAATACTCAGCGCGAACCATTGATATTGACATTTTATTCTACAACAACATAATCATCAGCGAAAAAAACCTGCAAATCCCACATCCTCGTTTGCACGAACGTAAGTTTGCGCTTGTTCCATTATGTGAAATTGCATCTGATTTGTTTCACCCTATTTTAAAAAAAAGCATCAAAAAATTGTTGGAAAATTGTGGGGACAACTCACAAGTAGAAGTTTTGAATTGACTTCAGAATAAAATCAGATATTCGTAATTCGTTTGATTCGTAATTGATAGTATGAACTACAATTTCATTGCCATAGAAGGCAACATCGGCTCCGGCAAAACATCACTGGCAGAAAAAATTGCAAGTAATTTTGATGCCAAGTTAGTTTTAGAGCAATTTGAGGAAAACCCCTTTCTCCCAAAATTTTACGACAACCCCAAACGTTTTGCCTTCCATACCGAACTTACCTTTTTGGCCGACCGCTACAAGCAAGTAAACAGTGAATTAGCTAACCGAGATTTATTTCAACCATTTACCGTTTCTGACTACACCATTGACAAGTCGCTCATTTTCGCGCGCATCAATTTGCCTGATGACGAATTCAAGCTCTTTTCCAACCTTTTCTACATCATGAATTCACACCTACCAAAGCCTGACTTACTTGTTTATCTTTATCTTGATGAAAAAACCCTGCTCGAAAACATCAAAAAACGAGGAAGGGCTTACGAACAAAGCATTCCATCTGAATACCTGCAACAAATCCACGAAGGCTATTTCGGGCATTTGAGACAATTAGCAAACACCAAAATCTTGATCGTTGATTGCAATAACGTTGATTTTGTTGAAAAAAGTGCTGATTATCAAAAAGTTGTGGAATTACTGCAACAAGAACACGATACGGGCATTAAAAGAGTGCATTTATGAACAGTTCCGTGTTCAAAATCAATGGGCTATTGCGAACAAATGACTTTTTATTCTTAAAAACATTATCTAATATTGCACCCAATTTAGCAAAATTTATCCTTCATTTTTTATCAGGACTAAATCCAAATGATTATGAAAAAAGTGAAAAACTACGCAGTAATTTTCACAGCATTTACATTACTGGCTGCCTGCAATCCATTGGGCAAAATGGCCAAAAACTACGGCATGATAAATTACAACCTCAATCCCAACCCCGTAGAAATGCACGCTGACAGTATTGAAATTACTATAAATGGAAAATTTCCAGCCAATTACTTTCACAAAAAAGCATTTGTAGAAATTACGCCCGTGCTGAAATATCCTGCCGGCTCAGAAGTAACAACAACCAAAGAATTGAAGAAAATCACCTTCCGGGGCGAAGCCACTGATGGCGAGGGTAATATGGTGAAATATTCAGGTGGCGGATTTAATTATTCGGATAAAATTGCGTACGGAAAAGACATGGAAGGTGCTACACTCGAACTACGGGCAACAGGCAAATTCAAAACAAGCGAGAAAGTTTTTGACGATGTGAAAATTGGCGATGGCACCATCATCACCCCGCTGTTGGTAAAAGGTGATGACAAGCCCATTGCAGCAAAAGATAAGTTCATAAAAGTAAAGCCAAAATCATTTAATGCCGATATTCACTACCTTGTCAGTTCGCATTCGGTACGGTCAAATGAACTTAGGCAAGACGACATTAAAGCATTGAAAGAATTTGTAAAGAATGGTTCTGAARACGGCCTTGTGTTTAAAGGCGTCAAGGTTTCTGCCTATGCATCCCCTGATGGCGAAGTGGCCATGAACGAAAATCTTGCTACTGATCGCGCTAATTCAGCCAGCAAAGCGCTCGTCAAGATTTTCAAAAAAGCAAAGGTTGAAGCAGCTAGTGCGGAAGGYTTTTACAACAATACAGGCAAAGGCGAGGACTGGGATGGTTTCCGAAAATCGGTAAAGGCCTCTGACATTGAAGACAAGGACCTCATTATCCGTGTGCTGGAAATGACTTCGGATGTAAACAAGCGCGAGCAGGAAATTAAAAATATGGCCAAAACCTACTTAGTGCTGGCCAATAAAATCCTGCCGCAATTGAGACGGTCGCAAATCACTATCAATGCAGAAGAAAAATCGCTGAGCGATGAAGAAATCAAAAACTTAGCCGCTACTGCACCAGATTCACTCGAAGTTGAAGAGTTGTTCTATGCAGCCACTTTGACCGAAGACATGAACGAAAAATTAAAAATTTACCAAACGTTTTCCAAGCAATTCCCGAATGACTGGCGAGGACCAAATAATATTGGCTACATCTATATGATGCAAAACAAGCTAAACAATGCAAAGGGAGAGTTCAGCAAAGCTATGAACATCAGCAGCGAGAGCGCTATCGTAAAAAACAACATGGGCGTTGTAACGCGATTGATGGGTGACAAAGTGAAGGCGTGGGAATTGTATGAATCAGCTATGAGCGCTGGGCCTGAAGTGGCTTATAACATGGGTATTATCAACATTATGAATGGTGATTACAGCAGTGCGGTAAGCAACCTCAGCGGTTCTAATTCCTTTAATGAAGCGTTAGCCAATTTATTAAACGGCAATGCTGCCGAAGCTATTAATATCATTGACGCTTCTGACGAAAAAACTTCAGCAATGGGATATTATCTCAAGTCCATTTGCGGTGCACGTCAAAAGAGCATAGACATGATTGTAAGCAACTTGAAAAATGCTATCGACAAAGACGGTACCTTGTCTGGAAAAGCGAAGAGAGATGCTGAATTCATCAGCTACCGAGAAGATCCGAAATTTAAAGAGTTGACCCAATAATTTTGTAATGAAAAAACTCATTTACTCAGCCATCATCGCAGGAGCAATTTTTTCTTATGCCGCTTGTAAAAAATGCACAACATGCACTTATACAGAAGGAAACGGCACCGTGCTGACCGATTCTTCCTTTTGCGGCAAAGGAAAAGTGTACAAAGACCAACTGGAACAGCACGAGAAGAACGGCTGGATATGCATTGAGGAATAAAAAAAAGAAAACCTTGCTTATATTAACAAAACATTTAGTTTTGTTAAAAATTAATCTAATTTTTTAACCTAAAAAACCATTTAATTATGAAAAAATTATTGCCTTTTTTAGCAGCAGGAGCATTTATGATGTCAATTGCTTCATGCAAAAAAGATTACACTTGTGATTGTAGCACAGATTGCGGTGGTATTATAGCAACTTCAAGTGCCACGACAAAATCCAGCAAAAGTGATGCCGAAACATGGTGCTCAGATTCAGAATCTTCGAGTACAGTTGGCACAACTACTTGCACTACAACTTGTAGCTTGCAGTAAAAAGCTATTTAATTCATAAAAGGTCACCTTAACAGGTGGCCTTTTTTTATGCTTTAATGAAACCCAGCATTAACATTGAAAAAAGCATCAATTATTTTAAGAATACTTCTCGGTTCGCTGTTTTTATTTTCGGGTATTGTAAAACTATATCCTATTGAGCCGTTCGAATTGCTCTTTGTTGATATTGGCATTACAAGTTGGTCGTTCTCACCAGTTTTCGCAAGAATCATCATTGGGATTGAAATATTCATCGGTCTGTTGTTTATTTTTCAGTTTCGCCCAAAAGTCACTGCGTTAACTGCCCTTGCTGTACTGCTTTTTTTTACAGCATATCTAATATACATCATAATTACAGAAGGAAACGATTCCAACTGCGGATGCCTGGGCCAATTGCTTCCCATGACGCCTCTGCAATCTATCGGTAAAAACGCAGTGCTATTAATAGCTTGTTCCCTTCTGTTGTGGAAAGGGAAAGCCATTAGTTTTCAATGGAAACCACTGCTCGTTGCCATTCCGTTGATTACTGCTTTTTCGCTGCCATTTATATTGAACCCAATGAATTTGACTGACTATTCTGCAAGCAGTAATGAAATGGTTTTGGATTTGAAACGGTTACCTGAAATAAAGGTTGAAAACACGGTTGTAAATTTGAAAGAAGGAGAAAAAATCGTTGCTTTCTTAGCTCTCTTTTGCGAACATTGTAAATATGCTGCTCAAAAACTATCTGTACTCAATAAAAAACCCCAAGCCCCGGAAATTTATCTTATCCTCTATGGAGAAGAAGAAAAACTAAGTGATTTTTTGAATGAAACAAAGGCTAATTTCCCTTATGTACTTTTCAATAATCCTGATTTTTTTACGCTTACCGGAGGCGTTTTCCCTTCCATTTTCTATCTGAAAGATGGACAACCGATAAAAAGGTGGACAGGCAAGACCTTTACCTATGGTGAAATTGAAAATCTTAAAAAAATATAGCTGCAATCAGCGGCTTCCATTTTTTCGTTTTTAGCAATATTATTTTGTAATTTCCGTTTATTCTGAAAAACATTCTAAAAATGATGTTTTTCAGAGCCACAATTATATTTTATATTCTGAATATGCCGCCTTTTATTTTTTCTCAAGAAGTAGCAGGAGGCAATCACGCTAATATCTATAAAAAACCGATACCCTACGCCCATTTACGAGAAGCCGATGTAATGTGGATGAAACGCATTTGGCGTGAAATTGATCTCCGACAGAAAATTAACCACCCGCTTTATTATCCGGTTAAACCAGCACAGGGAAGGATGAGCTTATTCGATGTGATTGTCCAGACCTGCACTACCGAATATCGGCTTGCCGCTTATTCAACAGGAACACTTGGTGATGATGATATGTTTACTCAGCAGCTCACTATTCCCGAATTTCTTGACATACTAATGGATACGGTAATTGTAGAAACCGTAGATCCCGATACAGAAGATATTATCCAATCTGCTGTACTGAAAAAAATTGAAAGTGAAGCAGTAAAAAAATACCTGATAAAAGAAGATTGGTTTTTTGACAACCAGCGCTCAGTGCTTGATGTACGCATTATCGGCATATGTCCTTTAGCAGAGCAGTACAACGAGTATGGAGAGTTTAAAGGTTACAAAAAACTGTTTTGGATAACTTTCCCGAAGCACGGCATATTTTTGCAAAAACCGATGTTTTTAACCGCCAAAATGACGCTGAAAGAAGAACTTATGACGACATTTTATGGAAAAGAATGTTTGACAGCTACATCGTGAAAGAATCAAACGTATACGATCGCTATATAAACGAATATAAAATAGGTTTAGACGCACTGCTCGAATCCGAAAGGATCAAAGAAGGTATTTTCAACTACGAACACGATTTGTGGCACTATTGAAATTTACAACTTTATATTTACTGTTGAAGTTTCTGTACTAAATCCCAAACTACCACTCCTGTGCTCACTGCAATGTTTAGCGAATGTTTAGTGCCAAATTGTGGGATTTCCAAAACCACATCTGAAATGTTGACAATTTCCTGTAGCACGCCATTGACCTCATGCCCGAACACAAGTGCGTATTTGTCTTTTYTMTTCGGATGAAATTCATTCAGYGGAATRCTTTTTTCAGCCTGCTCCACTGAAAGAATTTGATARCYGTTGATCYTTAATTCATCCATGGCTTCCAGCGTTGATTTAAAATATTTCCACTCCACAGATTCATCTGCACCCAAAGCCGTTTTTCGAATCTCCTTGTTKGGCGGCTTGGCAGTAATGCCGCACAGATATACCGCTTGTAGGGCAAAAGCATCTGCCGTTCGGAATACCGAACCAACATTGTAAGCGCTGCGCACGTTGTCAAGTACGATTATTAAAGGATGTTTTTCGGCTTGCTTAAATTCCTTTGCCGAAACTCTGCCGAGTTCCTCGTTTTTGAGTTTTCGATTCATTGTTTAAAACTCTTGAAAACTTACATTGATTTTCAATCTTGTTTTCGCCAATGACTTTCTAATTTTATCACCGAAATTAGCGAGTTACAAATGGAGTACAAATATACAAATCAGTTGTGCCTTGTATTTGTAAATTCGTAATCATTCGATATTCGTAGGTCATGTATTACAGAAGCGGAAATAAAACTATAGCSAAGGCTAAAGGCCAGAAGAAAAAAAGAGCGGAAGAAACTCCTTTGATGAAGCAGTACGCTAACATCAAGGCGAAATATCCCGATGCGCTGCTGCTCTTTCGTGTAGGTGATTTTTATGAAACATTCGGACAAGATGCCATCAAAGCATCCAAAATTCTCGGCATTGTACTGACTGCGCGCAACAACGGAGGCTCCAAACTTGAACTCGCAGGTTTTCCATATCATTCACTCGATACCTATTTACCCAAATTGGTACGTGCAGGTATGCGCGTAGCGGTCTGTGACCAGTTGGAAGACCCAAAAATGACGAAGAAAATTGTGAAACGGGGCGTTACCGAACTGGTTACTCCGGGGGTGGCGCTGAATGATCAGGTGTTAGACAACAAGAGCAACAATTTCCTCGCATCGGTTTACCTTGAAAAAGGGCAGGGCGGCATTTCGTTTCTCGATATTTCCACTGGAGAATTTTTTGTGGCTCAGGGCAAGCAGGAATACATCGAAAAATTGCTGTATAGCTTCAATCCGAGCGAAGTCATCTATCAAAAAGGGAAAAACAAGGTTTTCACCGATTCGCTCAAGGAAAAATTCAACACATTCGGGTTAGATGACTGGGCATTTATTTTTGATTTCGGACACGAATTGCTGACCAAGCATTTTGGCACTGCATCCTTAAAGGGTTTTGGCGTTGAGAACATGGAGGACGGTATTGTTGCTGCGGGTGCCGCGCTGCATTATTTGGCCGAAACCGAACACAACCAAATCCAACACATCACTTCCATTTCGCGCATTGATGAAAGCCACCATGTGTGGTTAGACAAATTTACCATCCGCAATCTTGAATTGTTTTATACACCTCACGAAGGCGCGTCAACACTTATTGACGTACTCGACAGCACTGTTTCACCCATGGGCGCTCGACTGCTGAAGCGTTGGCTTGCGCTTCCTCTGAAAGACAGGCAACCTATTGAAGAGCGTCTCAGCGCAGTCGATTTTTTCTTCCAAAACCCTGAAATTGCCGAAGAATTACGCTTGCAAATCAAACAAATCGGCGATTTGGAACGGCTGGTTTCAAAAGTGTCGGTTGCGCGCATCAATCCTCGGGAGGCAGTACAACTCAAGCGCGGGCTTTCGGCCATTGAACCGATAAAATCAATCTGCGAAAAAGCCGATTGCGAAACGCTGAAAAAAATTGCAGGGCAATTGAATCCCTGCGAATTAGTTATCGAAAAAATCGGACACCAAATCCAGCCCGATCCGCCTTACCTTGTTTCCAAAGGAAATGTGATTAATGAAGACGTTTCGGATGAATTAGATGAGCTTCGCAAAATCGCCCATGGCGGAAAGGATTACCTTGTGCAATTGCAGCAACGGGAAAGTGAACGGACGTGCATTCCTTCGCTGAAAGTGAGCTTCAACAATGTTTTCGGATATTTCCTCGAAGTTACAAATGCACACAAAGACAAGGTGCCCGAAGAATGGATTCGCAAGCAAACACTCACCAATGCCGAGCGCTACATCACCGAAGAATTAAAGGAATATGAAACAAAAATATTGGGCGCTGAGGAGAAAATTCTTGCATTGGAGGCACGGTTATTCAACGAATTAGTGCTTTCTCTGGCTGATTTCATTTGCCCCATACAACTTAACGCACAGTTGATTGCCAAACTGGATTGCCTGCTTTCCTTCGAGGAAATTGCGCGGCAAAACAATTACATGAAACCCGAAATTAACGATTCTCATACGCTCGATATTATTGGTGGCAGACATCCCGTCATCGAAAAACAATTACCACTGGGCGAATTGTATGTAGCCAACGATGTTTACCTTGATGATGAAAAGCAGCAAATCATTATGATTACCGGGCCGAACATGAGCGGAAAATCTGCTTTGCTGCGGCAAACTGCACTGATTGTGATCATGGCGCAAATAGGCAGTTTTGTACCTGCTACCCAAGCAAAAATCGGGTTGGTGGACAAAGTCTTTACGCGCGTAGGAGCCTCAGACAATATTTCTCTTGGGGAATCCACTTTCATGGTAGAAATGAACGAAACAGCCAGTATTTTGAACAACCTGTCAGAAAGAAGTTTGATTTTATTAGATGAAATCGGGAGGGGCACAAGCACTTATGACGGTATTTCCATAGCGTGGGCGATTTCAGAATATTTGCACGTACACTCAGCAAGGCCCAAAACTCTTTTTGCCACCCATTACCACGAGTTGAATGAAATGGCCGAATCCTTCGAAAGAATTAAAAATCACAACGTTTCGGTAAAGCAGATTAACAGTAAAATCATTTTCCTTCGGAAGTTAGTGCCGGGTGGCAGCGAGCACAGTTTCGGCATTCATGTGGCGAAAATGGCAGGCATGCCCAAAAGTGTACTGAAGCGTGCCAATGAAATGCTTGAACAATTAGAGCAATCACACAGTGGAAATGCGTTGAGAAGCCACTCTTCGACTCCACTCAGAATGACTAAAAAAGAAGATGTAAAGAAAGCAATACGGCAAGAAAGTATGCAACTGAGCTTTTTTCAATTAGACGACCCTGTGCTTTCGCAAATCAAGGAAGAAATTGAAAATACTGACATCAATACGCTTACTCCAGTGGAAGCGCTGATGAAGCTCAGTGAAATAAAGAAACTAATAAGCCATCCTTAGCATTCCGCGATGCTGGTTCGATGTCCACTGGACATCTCCCCAAAAGCGAGGGATTTACTTTATGCACTGATGAATTTTTTGAATTCTGTTTTCTGTGCTTGTCTTTTTTCGTTTTCTGTCGTTTCCTATGCTCAAAAGCCCGTTTCTTGGCAGGAAAAAGCTAAGCAAATGGTGGAAGATCAGCTTGTTTCAAGGAGTATAAAAGATGAACGGGTTATTGAAAGTATGCTGAATACACCCCGTCACCTTTTTGTTCCCGAAAATCTTTCCGAAAAGGCATACCGTGACGGACCGCTGCCCATCGGCAATGGCCAAACAATTTCCCAACCGTACATTGTGGCTCTGATGACCAGTTTGCTGGAATTAAAAGGGAACGAAAAAGTGCTTGAAATTGGCACTGGTTCGGGCTATCAGGCGGCCATTTTATCACAGCTTTGCGACAGTGTTTTTTCAATTGAAATTGTGGAATCGTTAGCCAAATCTGCCAAAATCAAGTTAGATACAATGGGCTACAAAAACGTAGTAGTAAAATTAGGTGATGGCTATCAGGGCTGGGCTGAAAAAGCACCTTTTGACGGTATCATTGTTACCGCTTCGCCTCCCGAAATCCCAAAAAATTTAGTTGAGCAACTGAAGATTGGCGGACGAATGGTGTTACCCGTTGGCAAAACTTCGCAGGAATTAAAACTCATCATAAAAGAAGAAAGCGAAGTCAAAATTGAAACTATCACCGGTGTACGTTTCGTCCCGATGGTACATCCGAAGGATTAAATTCAATCCAACTTCATATTAATTTTCCCAATTCTTTATATTTGCGGCTCCAAAAGCGGGAATAGCTCAGTGGTAGAGCATCACGTTGCCAACGTGAGGGTCGCGGGTTCAAATCCCGTTTCCCGCTCAAATCATCCTTCCTAAATCTTTACCAGACGGCAAGCACAGCTCCCAAAAAGGTGAGGGATTTTTTATCAATAAATGAAAAATTAGCTTTGAACTTGAAACTTTAAACTCGAAATTATCATATTCAAATAGTAGAGTTGGCAGACACGCAGAGCTTAAAAAATTCAGTTTCAAATACACTCTTCTCAAATTTTCTTACAACACAATACATTGTTCCGGAGTAAAGCAGTAAAAAAATAGGGTGTTTTTCAACACTTCCCCCTTATCTTTTTCCACACCAACTCCCCCTCATATCCCTTTGCAATCAAATACTTTGCAGTTTTGTTGCGCTTCACAAACAGGTCTTTTTCAGTTATTTCCCGCCATTTTTTTTCAATTAATTCTATTAAGATTTTTTCATAATCAGAAGCTTCTATTTCCTTCAACCCTTGTTGAATACAGTATTCTGAAACATCACGTTTTTTCAATTCGTTTTCAATTTTCACAGTGCCCCATTTTTTCATTCGGAACTTCCCCCCGGCAAACACTTTAGCAAAGCGTTCTTCATTTAAAAAGCCGTCAGTAACTAACCTTGCCATAATGTTTTCTACCTCGTTTTTCAGTAATCCCCATTCGTAGAGTTTATTGCGCACCTCTCTGTGACACCGTTCCTGATAAGCACAGTATTTCATAGCTTTTGATAAGGCTTGTTCAGTAGTGAGTTTTTTCTTGTTGGTTTTTCTTTTCATGTAAAAAATTCTTCGCTGTGTTCAGAATGACAGGGGAACAATTAGCTTTGTCCGCAACGAAATTATGAAAAACAAAAGCGCGCTACACCTGCTGCTCACCGCCAACGTGGTTTCTGGCTTTGCACAAGGTATCAGCATGATTGCCATCCCCTGGTATTTTATTGACATGCTGGGCAAGGGTTCGCTTTTTGCAATGATTACTGCAGGAATAACCATCGTTTCACTATTTTGGAGCTTGTACGCAGGCACGTTGATTGACCGCTATCTCCGCAAAAATATCTTTCTTACGATCAATGTAATCGGTTTTTTTATTTTGGGAAGTGTTGCAGTAAGCGGATTTGCAAATGGCGAAATCCCCATTTGGCTTGTAGCGGCTGTATTTTGCTTTACCCTCCTGAATTTCCAGATTCACTACCCCAACTTATATGCTTTCGGGCAGGAAATCACCGAAAAGAAAAATTACGGAAAAACGAATTCGTTAATAGAAATCCAAGGGCAGGCAACTAACATGATTTCAGGTGGATTTGCAGTTTTTCTTTTGGTCGGTGTTGACGAAAAAACAATGGAGATTTTCGGATTGGAAAGTCTGAACTTACATATCGAACCATGGGCATTGCATGAAATTTTTCTACTCGATGCATGCACTTACTTTGTCGCTTTTTTCATCGTTATTTTCATCAAATACATACCTATAAAAAAACTCGAAGTGCATACAGGGACCATCATTACCCGTATAAAAACAGGGCTTAAATTTTTGCTTGGAAATAAGCCATTGCTGATTTTCGGAACAATGCCTTATGCCGTATTTATTACCGTTTTGGTAGCTGCACACCTGTTGTTGCCGATGTACGTGAGTAATCACTTGAATAAAGGTGCTGAAATTTTTGCGATTTGCGAGATTCTGTTTTCATTGGGTGCACTGAGCGCTGGGATATGGGTGAGGAAGGTGTTTAAAAACATCCATTATACTGCGGGAATATTAGTGCTGATGCTCATCACTGCAGCCGGTGTTTTCCTGTGCGCTTTTACCAACAATGTATTGTGTTTTTTGCTTTTCAGTTTGGCTTTTGGGCTTGCAAATGCAGGCATCCGGATTTTGCGGATTACTTTTCTTTTCAATCACATCCCCAACAACCTCATCGGGCGGTCGGGCAGTATCTTCAACCAATTTCAAATCATTTGCCGCTTTGGTTTTCTCATGCTGTTTTCTGTACCTTTTTTCTCATATGAAAACAATGTGGTGGTGGCATTTTTCATTTGCGGAATTTTTATTCTGGCATCCGCAATTCCTTTGGTAGCAGTATATAAGAAGTTAGTCGGGATGAAAGAGTTGGAATAAATCTACTACTAATTAGAGCAAATTACAAATGGCATCCGTACAATGTCAGCACGTAGTTTTTGCAAGAACTGTGCTGAAAATCCATAATTGGCAGGTCTCTAAACTTCCAATTCTTCGCCTTTTCCGGTAAAAAACTTGTACTCGAGCATGGCGAAATCTTCAAATTCGCGGATGCGGATGCGCTTGCGGAAAGTAAAAAACCACTTGGCTTGAACGGATGGGTACCCCTTCCGTAAATAAGCAGCAATAAAAGGATGCACACAAAGAATGACAGATGAAGGCTTTTGTTTTTTCATGATTTTCTTGAGCATGCTTTCGATTTCATCCACCAGAAGAATACTCGCCTGCGCTTCTCCCGTGCCGTTGCACGAAGGGCATTTCTCGGTGGTATCCACTTCCATTTCGGGGCGCACACGCTGACGGGTGATTTGTATCAGCCCAAAACGGCTCAGTGGCAGTATAGTGTGCTTGGCCTTGTCACTTGCCATGACGTCTTTCATTTTGTTGTAAACCTTTTTTCGGTTTTCTGCACTTCTCATGTCAATGAAATCCACTACAATGATGCCGCCCATGTCGCGTACACGCAACTGGCGGGCAACTTCTGAAACTGCTTCGAGGTTTACATTCAAAGCATTGGTTTCCTGATCATCTTCAGAAGATGAGGTTCGACCACTGTTTACATCAATCACATGCAGCGCTTCGGTGTGCTCCACCACCAAATATGCCCCGCTAGGCATGGTGGCATGCTTTCCAAACATTGCCTTTTTTTGCTTGGTAACATCATAATGGTCAAAAATGGGGATTTCGCCACGGTATAATTTCACGATTTTGGCTTTTGCAGGTGCAATGGTTTTAAGGTAATCCTGAATTTCACCACACAGTTTAGTATCATTTACGTGAATACTGCTGTACGAGTCGTTAATCATATCACGAAGGAATACAGCTGTGCGATCGAGCTCTCCCAAAATCTTTTTGGGCGGCTTGGCGTTTTTCAGATTCTTAAAGATCTGTTCCCATTTTTTCATTAGGGATTTGAGGTCGGCATCCAACTCAGCTGCTTTCACATTTTCTGCTGCCGTGCGGATAATGACACCGAAATTTTCTGATTTAATGCTATTCAAAAGCCGCTTGAGTCGCTCTTTGTCCTTGCTGTTTTTTATTCTTTGGGAAATAGAAATTTTATCAGAAAAAGGCACGAGCACCAAGTACCTTCCTGCCAAAGTAATTTCACTGGTGATGCGTGGGCCTTTGGTGGAAATAGGTTCTTTGGTAATTTGCACAGTGATAAACTGACCTTCGGAAAGCACCTGGTTGATTTTTCCGCCTTTGTCAATGTCTTTTTCCTGCCTGAAATTTTTTAGCCATGGCACTGTGAACTTTCCGGTATGAACCAACTTACTCCATTTATTCATGGAATTGGCCTGCGGGCCAAGGTCGAAGTAATGAAGAAAGGCATCTTTCCGTGCGCCTACGTCAACAAAAGCAGCATTGAGACCGGGAACGAGTTTTTTCACTTTGCCCAAAAACACATCGCCCACAGAAAATCGCCTTCCAGCTCCCCCTTCTTTTTGCAACTCAACAAGTTGCTTGTTTTCAAGCAGAGCAATTTCAACTTCTGACTGATGCGAATTGATAACGAGAACGTTGCTCACAAGGAATAGTTTGCTGCCAAAAGCAACGACAATGAGAAGACCCCCGCAGGAAATTCAAATAGGAAATTAAAACTAAAAATGGTCAACTTACAGGTAGGCCCCTGCGGGCAACGAAATGTAAAACAGGCCCAACTCCCTGCATGTGATGGGTTATTTCCTCTTCTTGTGCCTGTTTTTACGCAAGCGCTTTTTGCGCTTGTGCGAGGACATTTTGTGCCTTTTTCTCTTTTTGCCGCTTGGCATGGTTTAAATATTTTTTAATTCGTTAATGTATTTTTCTGCATCCGCTTTGCGTTTTTCATCGCTCACAGATGATTTGAATTTTTCAAAGTTTTCAATGGCCCTTTCTTTTTGTCCCAGCCCGGCATGTGCATGCCCTAAATAGTAGTAGGCATCCGTATTGCCGGCATCAATTTCAAGTACTCTTTTGAACCGGCCAACCGCTTTTTCATATTGGTTGGATTGAATCGAAAACACTCCCAAATGAAAATGTGCCATCACATTCATCGAATCCTCTTTGAGCACTTCGCGTAGCAACATGATGCCTTTCATCGGCTCCTTGCCTTCATGCACCAGCGCTATGGCTTGTTCCACTTTTACATCAAGCGAATTAATTTCGATTGGCTCAATTTTGGGCTTGTTGGGCGCAAAATATAAAAGAACACATAAAAGAATGGTTACCGTAATAGCTGCTAACTGGGCTTTTGATAAGGAACGCATTCAAAACATCCTTTAAAAAAGGAGTGCAAATATATAAAAGTTGGCGATAGCAGCTATAACAGTCGAAAAATAGGTTCAGCAGAACCCAATTATACGTGATTGGTATGGCTCTTCACCTTTTCGGTAAATGTCTTTGCCGGCTTGAATGCAGGGATATTATGAGCGGGTATGATAATGGTGGTGTTTTTTGAAATGTTTCTTCCCGTTTTTTCTGCCCTTCTTTTTACAATAAAGCTGCCAAATCCACGCAAATACACGTTTTTTCCGTCCGTCAACGAATCCTTTACGGAATTCATGAATGCTTCAACGGAGGCCTGTACGGCCACTTTTTCAATCCCTGTCTTTTCTGCAATGTCGGCAACAATGTCTGCTTTTGTCATGAGTGTATGTATTAAATCAATAAAATGCTATTAGATTTGTGGACAAATGTAGTCGAATAATTGAACTCATTAAATTAATTTTGACGAATAGCCTATTTTGTTCTACCAATTGGATTTTTCTGCCGAAGTAATTGCTTGGTACCGAGAGAACAAACGCAATTTGCCATGGCGAAACACCAAAATTCCGTACTTCATTTGGATATCGGAAATTATTTTGCAGCAAACGCGGGTTGAGCAGGGCCTTGCTTATTATGAAAGGTTTGTTGAGCGATTTCCGACAATAGAAAATTTAGCTGCCGCAAACGAAGACGAAGTGTTGAAACTTTGGCAGGGCTTGGGCTATTACTCGCGGGCAAGAAACCTGCATTTTACAGCAAAAACAATCTGTAAAAACCTCAATGGGAAATTTCCAAACAATTATGCTGAAATCCGCAAGCTGAAAGGCATTGGTGATTACACTGCTGCTGCTATTGCATCCTTTTGCTTCAACCAACCACACCCAGTAGTTGACGGAAATGTTTACCGTGTGCTTTCTCGGGTTTTTGGAATTACAACCCCCATTGACACCGCAAAAGGCAAAAAAGAATTTTATGCTCTTGCGCATGAATTATTGGATTCCCAAAAACCAGCATGGCACAATCAAGCGATGATGGAATTTGGGGCCATTCACTGCACGCCAAAAAACCCAGCATGTGCATCATGCATTTTCAAGTCAAAATGTATTGCGTTTAATAAAAAAATAGTTAAAAAGCTCCCCGTAAAAGCAGGAAAAACCAAGCAGCGAAACCGTTATTTCGACTATCTAATTATTAAGCAAAACGGCAATATTTTCATAAAAAAAAGAACTGAAAAAGACATTTGGAAAAATCTTTACGAGTTTCCGTTAATCGAAAATAAAAAGCAAATGAGTGAAAATAATCTCATCAAATCAAAAAAATGGAATGAATTGTTGGGCAAAAGCAGGTACCACATCGTCAAAAAATCAAGCATTTACAAGCATGTGCTCAGTCATCAAAAGTTGTTTACACGGTTTTGGGAAATTGAAGTAAGTAAACCTCATAAAAAGCTACCCGATTCATTCATCCCGATAAGAGAACAAGCATTAGGAAAATACCCTGTGTCTCAGCTAATTGCAAATTATCTTGAAAAAAATTTGTGTAAACAGAATATTTAATAGTTTTGTATAAATTAATTTAAAAAAAATGGCAGGAAGCGTAAACAAAGTAATTTTAATCGGCAACCTCGGGGCAGACCCCGAAACACAATACATGGAAGGCGGGCAGGCACGCGCGCGTTTCAACTTGGCTACCAACAGAAGCTACACTACAAAGGACGGTGAGCGCAGGGATGAAACCGAATGGCATCGTGTGGTGCTATGGGGAAAGCTGGCAGAAATAGCTGAAAAATACTTGCAAAAAGGACGCACGGTTTACATCGAAGGGCGGTTGAGAACACACCAATGGCAAGACAAGGACGGTAACAACCGCTATACTACTGAAATAGTTGGTGAAAACATGACTATGCTGGGCGGTAATCGCGAAAGTGGTAGCGAACAAGCCAATCCGCAAACTCAGTCAGCAGCTCAAGTACCAAGCCAAAAAGTAGAAGAGCCATCGCTACCTGAAAATGATGGCGTTGATGATTTGCCGTTTTGAATAGTTTTTCTCGCTACCCAAAACGAAATCAAAGCATGCTCCGAACATTATCGGATTGCTTCTCATTCAAAATGTGATTAATGTCTAACCAATTTTCCAGCATTGGACGACCCTGACGAGCCCCTCCAGCAATTATTTCTGGACATCCTGCAACCTGCCTCTTTTGGTATTATAGCAGCATTGGGAGCAATGGTATTGCTATTAGCATCCTCTGCATTGATTTCCGGCTCGGAGGTAGCCTTTTTCTCATTGGGGCCAAAAGAGCGAAAAGACCTTGAATCGTCCAAAAGCCGCGCCAGCAATGTCATCCTTCGGCTGCTCGAAAAGCCCAAAAGGTTGCTGGCAGCCATTCTTATCGGCAATAATTTCGTGAATGTGGCCATCATTATCCTTTCTACTTATGTAACAGCAGCACTATTTAACTTTGGAAATTATCCATTTCTGGGGTTCATAATACAGGTCGTAATGATTACTTTTCTAATTTTACTGATCGGGGAAGTAGTACCGAAAGTATATGCCACTAAATATGCACTCAACCTTGCCCTCTTTATGGCATTTCCAATCTTATTTTTAAGGAATATTTTCAACCCGCTCAGCTCACTACTCATTAATTCAACATCGTTCATTGATAAAAGAATTAGAAAAATATCAGCCGATATATCGGCAGAAGATCTTTCGCATGCAATTGAACTTACCAAAGATGAAGAAGCCAGCGAAGAGGAACATAAAATTTTGAAAGGGATTGCAAAATTTGGAAGTACCGATGTGAAGCAAATCATGAAATCACGGGTAGATGTGGTGGCTTTCGAAATCGAAACTAAATTCGATGTGTTGCTTTCGGGAATCCTCAAATCAGGCTTTTCGCGTATTCCTATTTTCAAAGAGAGTTTCGACAAAGTAGAAGGTATTCTCTACATCAAAGACCTACTGCCTCATTTTGAAAAAGGAGATAATTTCAACTGGAAAGAACTCATCCGGCCACCATTTTTCGTGCCCGAAAACAAGAAGATTGATGACCTGCTGAAAGAATTTCAAGAGAAAAAAATCCATTTGGCAATAGTAGTGGATGAATATGGCGGCACTTCAGGAATCGTTACTTTGGAAGACATCATCGAAGAAATAGTGGGTGACATCACCGATGAATTTGACGAAGAAAATTTAGTTTATTCCAAGCTGGATGAAAACAACTATGTTTTTGACGGCAAAACACCACTAAATGACCTCTATCGCATACTCGATATTGATGGAAATGTTTTTGAAGAAACCAAAGGTGAGTCGGATACCATTGCCGGTTTTATTTTGGAATTGGCGGGAAAAATCCCATTGAAAAACGAAAAAGTAAATTTCGAAAATTTCACTTTTACGGTTGAAGCAGCAGACAAAAGACGGGTAAAAAGAGTGAAGGTGACAATTCTTGAAAAACAAGAGAAAGAAATTGAAGAGTAGGTTCTGGCTACTGCTTACTGGTTACTGGTTGCTTGCTGCTTCCTGCACTGAGCATCAATCGAACACCGTTTCATTACTACCCGAACCCAAAATGCCGCAATTGGGAGAACGGCTGCAAAAATTAAATTCTCGTTATAAAATTCGTTTTTTGCCCGATGGTTATCCAGGAAAACTGCTCGAAGACAACACTATATATCCCCATCCTCTTTACGGCAACTATGTTCTAAACGATTATTTGAGTCAATATAAAAAGGAAGAAAAAAAGGAACTGTACGATGCAATTTTGAAAGTGGCTGATGCTGCCATCAGCCGCATGACAGAAAAAGACAGCGCGTTGATTTTTTGGTATGAGCCATACAAAAAATTCAGGTATGACGAGCCGTTTTACTCGGGCTTGGCACAATCATCCTACCTCGTCCCCATGTATAAGGTTTACCAGCTTTCAGGCGATGAAAAATACAAACAGGCAAGTGAAAAGATACTGAATTCGCTTATGGTTCCAATTGAGGAAAACGGAATATTTTTGAACTACAATGGCATTGTAAGCATTGAAGAAAAACCCGAAGAGCCTCCAACTGTTATTCTCAACGGGTGGTTGAGCGCATTGGCATCAATAAAAAGATATTACAATTTGAGCAGTAGTGAAAAAGCGCTGAAATTGCTTACAGTTAGCTTAAAAACACTCCCAGGCATTCTATACAAATATGATTGCGAACCCTATAAAAATACGCGCTACCTGTTATCTGGTTATCAACAATTCAGAATGGCCATCGAAGAAGAAGATGAATTGGAAATACAATCAATTAAAATAAAAAACACCGAAACGTACATTTATGAATTAGAAGCCAAAAACAAAAGCGAAAGGCACAATTATCACAATTATTTAAGGGCTGAAGATGTGGAGAAAAGTGAAAATGGCTACGCTCCTCTTGCAAACCATGTTCACTTTAACGTTGTCATGAGCCGATTAAGTTTTCCGAAAAAAAACGTGCTTTATATAGATGTCTATAATCAAGAGGAAAACAACACGCTTGAACTTCAGCGCTTAAAATATCACTTTTCTGCCAAAAAAGGCGTGGTCAACAACAAAGAGTGGCTCATTGACACCACTTTGATTTTGCAGCAAGGAAAACACCACTTGGAAATTCCTTTATATTGGGAAAAATTTCCGCTTGTCGGCTATCCAACTACCTTCAAAAAATTGGGAGATGAATTCTACAATGTTTACCATTTTATTCACATTAACCGATTAAAACAATTGAATCAATTAGCTCAAAATGACACTATTGATTACTACATTAATAAATGGGAAAAATACACAAGCCAATGGCCGAAAATGGAAATTTACGAAGGGCTTAACCACCATGCTTATAAATAAAAAACAGTTGATTAATTTACAGTTAATCGCGTTGCTGCTGGTTGCCTGTAACAGTGATTATATTCCCAAGCCAAGGGGTTATTTCCGTATTGACCTACCCGAAAAATCTTATCAACCCTGGCAAAACAACTGTCCGTTTACTTTCGAATACAACAAAATGGCATTGGTAACTGCCGACACAGAACGTTTGTCTGAACCGTGTTGGCTCAACATTGATTATCCGAAGCACAAAGCCACGATCCATTTGAGCTATAAGCCGGTTGAAAATAACATTGAACAATTTCTCGAAGATGCACGGACGCTGGTTTACAAGCACACCGTGAAGGCCTCAGACATTAATGAAACATTGGTAAGACGCGATTCAGCAAAAGTGTATGGGTTGATTTACGATCTGGAGGGTGGTGCTGCCTCTCCATATCAATTTTACTTAACAGACAGCACAAATCATTTCGTAC
>NVWW01000007.1 GCA_002746335.1 Flavobacteriales bacterium
CTTTTTTCTTCTTCCATTTTCATAGTATAAGACAACCCAGCTTTACTTCCCCCTTAGTTAAGGCATTAAATAATCCGATAATTCTTCTCGCATGTATCTGAGGGCGTTGCTGATATGAACTTCAACTGTTCTTATTGAAAGCCCTAATTGAGCCGCAATCTCTTTATACTTTAACCCCTCATACCTGGATAATATAAAAACTCGTTTTTGTTTATCCGGCATGTTTTCAATAGCTGTAATTATTTTTTCCTGCAACTCATGCTCAACCACAGCGTCTGATAAAATCTTTTCATTTTCCCTGATCACAGACCTGTTGTATTTCCCGTATTCTTCCTTTATTTTAAGATGTTTGAGCTGGTTTAAACTGCTATTGCGAACGGCTCTGAAGAGATAATTTTTGACAGAAACACTTATATCAAGTTCGTTTCTTCTTTCCCAGATTTTAAAGAACACCTCCTGAACTACTTCTTCGGAAGCCTCTTGTTCTTTCAGGAAGTTATATGCATAGCCGCACAGAGAGGGGTAAAATTCTCTGAATATTTTCTCGAAGGCATGATGATCTCCGTTTTTTATTGATTGAAAGTCGGTCATACATTATATTTTACAGAGTATTACTATAACGAAAATGCTTATTTAATAACTTCTCTGTAGGCCAATATAAATATTGTTGTGATTCCAACAGTAACGTAGCGGGTAATTTAGGTTTTGTTATACGGTTCACTATTTTAAGATTTCTTACTATTTAAATCCAAATGAGCAATTATGACATATTATTAAGGGGATTTTTTTCATAATAATAACCGCTTTTGGATCGACAGTAGAATGAACCGAAAATAAGAACGATTCCATTCTTTGGATTAGCATAATATCTTCATATAAAAAGTTCGAAATCTGTACCTCCAGGTTCCTTTGTTTTGATTCACTCCACGGAATGGAAGGGATTAACTCCAGTCCCCTTGTTTTGACAATTTACAACCTAATGTTGTCCTATTCAGTTTTTAAAATACGTATAAAAACCGAAGTATATAGGTATAAACACCCTTTCGAAAAAACAGGGGTTTTTACTGTTGTTTTTTAAAAAATTGTTTTATATATTACAACCGAAATTCAAATTAGTTCTGAGCAATCTTAAAAACAAAAAACATGAAAACAAAAACTATACTCAAAGCCATACCGGCCATACTTATTATTGCAGCTATTGCAACGACCCATGTTTTTGCACAGGGCAACACGTGGAAGCTCAATGGCAATAATAATGTGGGCGCCAGCGATTTTATCGGCACAAAAAATAATGAAGATTTACGGCTCAAGACGAACAACCAGTCAAGAATGACCATTACCAAAGATGGCAATGTTTGCATAGGCACCAACAATACAGGCGAAAAATTTGAAGTAGTTGGTACCGCACGAATCACGGAACAGTTAAAAATCGGAACCAATACATTGATACTGGGAGTAACTGGACCAACAGGGCCACCAAATAATATTTATACCACGGATGCTGATTTGCTCATAAATAGCAATCCTTCTTTCAATTTCAATACTATTCTCAATGCCAATGGAAGTACCGGCAAGATCGGTATTGGCACCGCCAGCCCAGTAACGAAGGTACATATCAATGACAACAATGCTAATTCTGTCTTTACGCGTTATACCAATCTCAATAGCCAAAATGGATTTGAAACGGGCATAGGTCCTCTCGGAGGAGGCATGATACGTCATAACGACAACAGCCCCATACAAATTCAAACTTTTAATAATCCTGTTCAATTGCACATATTGCCTGATGATCGGATTGCAGCTTTTAGAAACACTTCCGGCAATATAATTAACCCCACTAATAATCCTGCGAAATTCGAAGTCAATGATCGGAACCCAGATTTTCCAAATATTGAAACCACAACCTTGTTCCGTGCGAGAGGCAGGGGTTTTGATACGGGCAATGATCCCCAAGGCATAGCGAATAACTTTACACTTGCTGATTTTATCCAATCCAGGACACATTTTGCTGATGCAGGCATCCGCATTCAAGGATCGAGAGCCAATTGCATTAGGTGCGATGTGGCTTTTATTGACTTTGCTAACTCTGACCTTGATGACAGCCCCAACATCCATTTGATGTCAAGGATAGCTGCGGGCATTGGCGGTTTATCAAATATTGGCGGTACTACAAGGCAAAGAGGATACCTGAAAATGTATACCAATGCTGGAAATCGAGCGGGCCTTGTAGAGAGAATGAGAATCAGGTCGAACGGTGATGTGGGAATTGGGGATTTCAGCACATTGGGCCCCAATGCCAATGACACCATCACCCACCGCCTGGATGTAGATGGCAACGTACGCATAAGAGAGTTGCCGGTTAACACTACCCTCACCGCTGCGGTAGTAGCAAATAGTGATGGATGCTTGTTTATTAATCCGAATTTGGGTGGGGGTGGAGGAACCGATCGCGACTGGCTTGTGGCAACACCGCCTTTTACCGATCCTCCAACAAATATTGATGACAATATTTTTACCTTGGGCAATGTTGGTATTGGAATCAACACCCCCAGCACCAAACTGCAGGTGCACGAAGCAGGCAGCTTATTTGGCCTCAGTACTTCCGCCTTCTTGCTTACCAATGCCGTAACAGGGCAGGGGGTAAATGACGGCTTCAGCATCACGCAGTCCGATAACAACAGCTTCCTCATCAACTTTGAGCCCACAGGTAACATGATATTCAATACAGGCAATGCCGATGAAAGAATGCGTATTTTCAGCAGCACATTCGCCCAGCCGGGAATGGTGAGAATAGGGATTAACAATGGCATTGGCCCTGTATTGGGAAACCCCAGGCTGCTTGTGTCGGGAAGTAGAACGGGATTTTTCCCTCTCCCTACCGCCAATTACATAGTAGCCGAGTTCCGAAACGAATTTGGCAGGGGCTCCAGCACGGGTATCAGCATAAGGGGCTCAAGAAATCTCCTTACCGACCATTGTACTGCTTTTCTTGATTTCTCCAACTTTGATGACAATGAAGGTTCTGGCGGCACCGAGTTCGTTGCAGGCCGAATTAGTGGAGACATGCAGCAATCTGCAGGACAAACCGGCTTTATGCGCTTCTTCACCAACGAAGGCAACAACCTCACTTCCAAGATGGTGATAGACCGCTTTGGCTACACAGGCATAGGTACGGTGTTTAACGTTAATACCCTCCCGAAGCGAAGGCTGGATGTATTTGACCCTGATCCCGTTCCGCAGTTCCGTATCACACAAACGTTTAACAACGTCTTCACCGATTTCCGGACCACTGCTCTCGGAGATCTCGTAATTGAGCCATTCAATAACACTGTCCCACGCTTTGTGGGTATTCATACAAACACCCCCGGAAACACATTAGAAATTAATTCAGGCGTAACCGGTGAAAGTGGTTTAACATTTACACAACTTGACAATACAATAACACCCGATCCAAATCCGAGTACCGGGGTTTTAAGCTTAGATGACAGCGGCACTGTAATATGGGTTGAGGATGCTGGAGGTGCTGGTTTACACTGCTGGGATTTAAACGGAGACGGTATTAAAGATCCCGCAGAAGATGTTAATAATGATGCCGTATGGAATGCGCTTGATTGCCAGGGTATCGATGGAGCTCAGGGCCCAACTGGCCCTACGGGAACCGGAGGAGCCGATTTGGACTGGAACTTTGATGGAACCAACGTATTTACGGCTTATCCAAATACTGATGGCTTTCCTACAGAGACGGCCAATGTGGGCATAGGAAATAATAATCCGCAAGATAAAGTCCATATATCAACAGATGCTCCCGGAGCAGTCAGGATAACAGACATGAGTAACAACTTACGAGCGGCAATAGGCAGAGATGTTTTAGGAGAAGGAGTATTGAAACTTTGGGATAATACTATTGTACTTGCACCAAGGGTTGTACTTAGTACCACAGGTTCTTCCTTTATTGATGGAAATTCAGCCATGTTGGGTATAGGAAATGATAGCCCGCTGGATAAAATTCACATATCAACAGATGCTCCCGGAGCAGTCAGAATAACAGACATGAGTGACAAATTACGAGCGGCAATAGGCAGAGATATTTCAGGAGAAGGAGTATTGAAACTTTGGGACAATATTACAGCATCACCAAAGGTTGTAATTACTACATCGGGGTCTTCTTTTATCGGTGGTGTTTCAGCCAAATTGGGTATAGGCAATACGAGCCCGCTAGATAAAATTCATATATCAACAGATGCTCCCGGAGCAGTCAGAATAACAGACATGAATAACAAATTACGAGCGGCAATAGGCAGAGATGTTTCAGGAGAAGGAGCATTGAAACTTTGGGATAATACTGCTGCTATACAGGTTGTACTTCGTACTGCAGGAGTTTCTTATATCAATGGTGGTAATGTCGGCATAGGAACAACAACACCTCTAGAGCGACTTCATGTTATTGGAAATATATTTGCATCAGGTACTATCACGGAACTTTCAGACCAGCGTTTTAAAAAGGATATTAAACAACTGGAGAATGCTCTGGATAATGTGCTGCAATTAAGAGGTGTAAATTATTATATGAATACAGAAAGGTTTTACGAATACAATCTCAGTGACAAAAAGCAAATCGGCTTTATTGCACAGGAAGTAGAAAAAGTGCTACCGGAGTTGGTCGTTACTCATGAAGATGGGTATAAGTCATTGGATTATATGAAGATGACACCTATATTGGTGGAAGCCATAAAAGAACAGCAGCAAATCATGAAGAACCAAGAAGAAGAAATTGAAAAGCAGAAAGAGAAACTTACAGATCAGACAAGAAAGAATGAAGAAACCAAAGAAGAATTAAATACCATGAAAGCAGAACTTGAAGAACTGAAAACAGCATTGGAAGCTTATGGCTTAGATATTCAAACGACTAAAGTAAAATTAGAGGGCGAAAAACAAACCATCATTCTCAACCAAAACGACCCGAATCCATTTAAAGAAAAAACCACGATCAAATATTTTATTCCCAATAACGTGCAAAATGGGCGAATTGTAATTTTTGATAATACCGGAAGGCTAATTAAGGAAGTAAATATTGAGAAAGGATTTGGGGAATTAGATGTATATGCCTCTAATCTGAGCACCGGCATTTATACTTATAGCATTATTGCAGATGAGAAAGTAGTTGATAGCAAGAAGATGATTTTAGCGAAATAATGTGGTAAAACAGATTGTTGTGAGGAAAATTGTGATAACGTAAAAGGCTTCAAATCAAATAACCGTTTCAAGTTCGGAAAAAGTTTGAACTTTGACCCGTTTTGTTTTCTGCTAAGTCGTTGGTAACCTAAAAGAGATGCTCTAAAACTGCATTAAGTATTGGGGTTCTACACTTTAAAATTTGTCTTAATATCTTACTGATATTACTTTTCGGTCTTTACTGTGTCAATGATTTAAAGTATAAACTAATATTCGGCTTTTCATACCTAAGTTCAGGTTTAGGAAAGAAATAATCCTCGTTTGCTGATTCAAATAAATTAATGCTGCTTACTTTAAAATCGTGTAAAATGGGTACATCATCAGGATCATCCCCAAATACGATATGAGAATCAAAAGAAAGTAATAATCCATTTATATTTCGATAATCATTAAAACTAATTGTGGCTTTTACAAAGCTGCCTTGATCTCTAACCGTAAATGTCATATAATCTAATCTTCTGGTTTCTTGGTTTATCCAAAGCACATATTGGTCTATGTATCGTTGTGTCTCAAACCTATTCCAAGTAGCAATAACTAAATCATAGGTATGACCTTCCCACTCTTTTACACCAATTAACGCTACTTTATTGGCCTCTTGTATTCGGAAGGGGAGAAACTGAAAATATGCTCCCGTAGGAATATAAAAAAATGCATCGAAACTCTGTTCAAATACAGGCTTAGAATTGGGTGCAATTTTATAACAAGCCCAGTTTTGTATACCCCATTGTAATTTATTGTTTGGGCCATCAATAAACTCCACCCTACCATTGTCTGTACCTATCAAAGTAGTCATTTTTATTAATTGTGGATTGTGTCCATAAAATCCAAACATCCAACGGTAAGGAGCGAAGGTAATATCGTGTCTAAAAATGGTCTTTGCTGTTTTGAATTTATTAAATTGCTCCTTCCCACCATGTGCTTGCAGCATCAACTTCATTATCTCACGCCCTTGTTGTTGCTCAACTTTAGTTAGTGAGTTGATTTGTATATTATTTGGAATCGCTGTGGAAATGCTAAATAAAAACAGGCCAATAAGAATCCCTGTAATTAAGAGAGCAATTAATATTTTATATCTTTTTTTCAAAGTTTCGGTGTTATTTGTTTTCTTTAATATTTAGAATATATCGGTATTTAAATGCTCATTTGATATTCTGTTATGTTATAATCAGACACACAATAGTCTATAGTACATCAACCTTTCTCGATAGATTATGGAGTCTTACTCCAACATTGTATGAATTCATACTTCATATAGCAAATATACGCATTAATGTTGTATATACAACATATAAAATCATTTAGTTTAAAATGAAAGAACCTTAATCTCTAATATGATGATAGGGGTAGGATTATTAAAAACTCACTTATTACCATCGGGAGCTTAGGGTCACAGTGATTACAGCTAGGTCAAAAAGCTTCACAATCGCTGCAGAAAAAGGGCCTCTTATTTTGCGATTTAACGCAAGAACAAAAAAAATCATCCCCTACCCTGCCCAAACTACTTCTTATCTTAAAACGAATTATTTTGAGCCATTTTCCCTTAGCACATAGATTTGGCTTGACCAAGTGTGGTTTTTATTGGATGCCTTGATGTTTGATTTTAACCCTGTTAAAAAAGCAGAAAATAAATTACTGTTCCCGTTTTTATACTTTTCGCTCAGCATGGAAACGTAAAACGCGTCTAATTTCATTGGAAGGACATCTATTATTTTGAAATCAAAATCAGCAAAAAGTTGGCTGATGTTTTTTGGCGAAAAATGATACAAATGCCTTGGCACATCGTAAGCAGCCCAATACTGTGCGTATCTTTCAGCATCAAAACTTGTGTGATTTGGCACAGCAACAATGAGCACTCCACTGCCTTTCAAGGCCTTTTTCAGCCATCCTATTAATTCTTTTAAGTGGTGAACATGCTCTAAAACATGCCACATAGTAATCACATTAAAAGTAGGTTCTTTGATTTCAAATAATTCTTTTTCGTTCGTTATTCTTAATCCGTAATTCTTAATTCCAAAATCCCGTGCCCCTTTATCGGGTTCGAAACCAGTTGTATGCATTCCTTTTCCCGTGCAATAGTTTAGAAATTCCCCAGTTCCGCAACCGTAGTCAAGAATAGAATTTCCATCTGTATATTTTCTCAAAAGCGCGTATTTTTTGCCAATTGTGTATTTTCGAACAAGCTGATACAACGAATTGACAACCCCCTTTTTTGTGTTAGAATGAGAAATGTAGTCCTCCGATTCATAATACTTACCGATTTCGTGCTGAGCAGGGCGTGGATTAGTGAATTTAAACTCACAGTGTTCGCATTTCACAATGTTAAATGTTTCACGTGAAACAGTGTAATCTGTACAAGTTATTTTGTGATCAAAGGCAGCTGATTCACAAATAGGACAGCAGTCGAGTTTTTCCATTTCACCTTCCCAAATAAACCATCAAAATCGAAATATCCGAAGGCGAAACCCCACTAATACGAGATGCCTGTCCCAATGTTTTTGGCTTGACTTTTTTGAGTTTTTCAGTAGCCTCAGCAGATAGTGGCTTGATTTTTTCGTAGTCAAAATTGCTCCATATTTGGATGTCTTCCAAGCGCGCTAATTTATCTACCATTTCTTTTTCTTTCGAAATATAGCCGTCATATTTCATCTGTATTTCAGCCTGTTCTATGCTTTCTTTCCTGTTTCCGTTCAGCGTGCTGAAATATTCGCGAACAACAGGCAAGCCATCTTCAATATGGCTAATCGAAACCTGTGGCCGGGTGATGACAGTTGAAAGCTTCACTTTTTGTTTTATTGGCGTAGTATCCAAGCTTTCGAGTGTTGGGTTGATTTCCTGCGGCTCAATACTTTGCGATTTAAAAAAATGAATGATTTCTTCGGTGTTTTTAATTTTTTGTCCCACGTTTTTCATTCTTTCACTCGAAGCCAAACCCAGTTGATACGATTTGGGTGTTAGTCGAATATCGGCATTATCTTGTCGCAAAAGCAGGCGGAACTCAGCACGGGAAGTGAACATGCGGTAGGGCTCTTCGGTGCCTTTTGTGATTAAATCGTCAATTAAAACAGCAATGTATGCTTCGTCTCTTTTCAAGATAAATGGCTCTTTTTCGTTGATTTTCAAATGGGCGTTGATGCCTGCCATTAGTCCTTGGCAGGCGGCTTCTTCGTAGCCAGTAGTACCGTTAATTTGACCTGCGAAGTAGAGATTTTCAATCAATTTAGTTTCGAGCGTAAAATCAATTTGGGTGGGGGGGAAGTAGTCGTACTCAATGGCATAGCCGGGACGGAACATTTTAACATTTTCAAACCCAGCAATTCGTTTCATAGCATTTAGCTGAACATCTTCGGGAAGAGAAGTTGAAAAGCCATTCACATAAATTTCAACGGTATTCCATCCCTCGGGTTCGATGAAAAGCTGGTGTCGGTCTCGTTCAGAAAACCGCTCAATCTTATCTTCGATGGAGGGGCAATATCTCGGGCCTATGCCTTGAATTCTTCCACAAAACATGGGTGATTTTTCAAACCCTGTTTTGAGAATTTCGTGTACTTCTGGGTTTGTATAGGTGATGTGGCAATTCTTTTGGTGGGATAGGGGAGAGGTGTCGGAAAAAGAAAATGTACTTGGATTTTCATCTCCTTTTTGCGGTTCCATTTTAGAATAATCGAGCGAACGTCCGTCAACACGAGGAGGGGTGCCTGTTTTCATCCGCCCATTTTCAAAACCGAGTTCAATCAATTGCTCGGTGATGCCTGTAGCTGCCTTTTCGCCAACTCGCCCACCGCCAAATTGTCTTTCTCCAATGTGAATAATGCCATTGAGGAAAGTTCCATTGGTGAGAATTACTGTTTTGGATTTAATTTCAAGCCCCATGCCCGTTTTGACCCCGCATATTTTGCCCTTTTTTACGATAATTCCTGTTACCATATCCTGCCAGAAATCCACATTGGGTGTTTGCTCCAACATCATACGCCATTCGTTGGAGAACAACATCCGATCGTTTTGTGTGCGGGGGCTCCACATGGCCGGACCCTTGGAGCGGTTAAGCATGCGGAATTGAATGGCTGTTTTATCGGTTATAATGCCTGAATAGCCGCCTATTGCATCAATCTCACGAACAATTTGCCCCTTAGCAATGCCGCCCATTGCAGGATTGCACGACATTTGTGCGATGCGTGCCATGTCCATTGTTACCAACAATACCGAGGAGCCAAGATTAGCTGCGGCTGCGGCTGCCTCACAGCCTGCGTGACCTCCGCCCACTACAATTATGTCATACTCTTGTAACATTGTTTCACGTGAAACATAAGGGTTAATATACTGAAAACCAATGTGTTAAACAGAAAAAGAAGAAATTCAATAAGATCGCAAAGATAAGTAATAATCCTCTTTTTCGCACATTTCGGTCTTTTGGGCAGAGGTCTTGTCGTTGTAACTCAGCAGATGAAGTATTCCGTGAATCATCACGCGGTGCAGTTCGTCATCAAATTTTGTGTTGAGATTTTTAGCGTTATCTCTTACACGTTCTGTGCTGATGAAAATATCGGCTGTTATTGGCTGCTGGTTATTGGCTGCTGGCTCCCTGTTATCAAACGTGATAATATCAGTTAGTGTATCGTGGTGCAGGTATTTTTTATTTAAATCATGCAGGTATTCATCATCGCAAAAAATAAAATTTATAGCACCTGCTTCGGCATTTTCTTCTGCAATAGAAGCATTGAGCCACTGGCGCAATGCGCGTTTTTTTTTCAAAACAAAAGAAGATTCAGAATGAAAATAAATGGAGGTGTTGCTCATGAAATCAACTAGCCACGTTGAAATTCAAGGCCACGATTCGTCCGTTGTCCTCAAATTCCACTTTGTCGGCTAAGTGACGCATCAGGAAAATTCCTCTGCCATGGGGCTTTTCGATGTTTTCGGGATCTGTAGGATCGGGCAGGTTTGTAAAGTCGAAGCCCTCACCTTGGTCTTTAACAATGAAGGAAAGCCCTTTTGCGTGCTGTGCAAAAGAAACGTCAATAGATTTATCGGGATTGTATTTGTTGCCGTGCTGGATGGCGTTTGTAACAGCCTCGGTAACAGCCACTAAAATGTTGCCGTAGTGATCTTCGTTAATTTTGAATTGCTCGCAGATGCTGTCCACCAAACTTTCAACCAGCGTAAGGTTTTCAGTTTTGGAAGTAAAGGAGAGGTTATTGTCAGCCGCCTGCACCATTTTTTGACTATTCAAAAGTATCAAAATATTCGTTTACTTTATTTTTATAAAAAAGATTTAAAGTTGGCGGAACTGTTTTTAGTAATTCCGCTTCTTGCTGTTTTTTTCTGTTATACTCAAAAATAGCTTCAGGGTTACTTAAATGCTCGCTTTTTGCTTCCCGAGATTCCCGCTTTTCGTCCATTTCGCGCTCTCGGTCGGCTCTTTCAGATTCGAGCAACCGTGTTAAAATTTCCTGCTGTCTTTTGAGAGTTTCCTGCGTTATACGTCTGTTTACCAAATCGGTTTCAGTTTCTTCCATTAATTTTTGAATTTCTTCCAAATTTCCCTTGCCGCCCGCACCTTTTTCCTCGCTCATTTGTTCAGATAATTTTCCCAATTGGTTGCGCAAGGCCTCTTGCTCTGCGGCCAATTTCGCGAGTTGTTCGCTCATTTGTCCCCTTTGCGGAATTTTACCATTTGGAGAATTTCCCTTCTTTTCCATTTGGTCCTTTAATTTCTGGATTTGTTTATTCAATTGCTGTTGCAACTGCTTCATGGATGCAGGTGAGGGCATTCCACTGCCCGGCTTGTTGCAACTCATGTTGCCGTATTTTTTACTTGACATTTGTTGCATCATTTGCTGGATGATTTCATCAAAAAGTAAGGCTAGGTTGTTGAGCGAAGTCATCACTAATTGCTGTCGGCTGGAAGCGAGCGCTTTCGCTTGTTTTTCCATGTGTGGGCGGGCGGCATAACTCTCGCTGATTTGTTTAATCGCTTTTTCCATGTTTTGGTTTATAGCACTAATCTCACGGTTTACAATAGATTCGATTTGAATGACGCGCTTGCTAAGTGCAAACAGTGAGTCCTCAATCATTTTGGCATCATCTTTTAGTTTTTTCTGCTGTTGGCTGATAGTGACATATTTCGGGTCGCGCTGGTCAACGCCTTTAAGCTGCCCCATTAAGTCCTCTTGATCAAATGATAGCTGCACCAAATTTTCAAGCAATTGCCGCATGTTGTCCAAATCTTCTGTATTGCTTTGCGCTTGCATGCTCATTTGCATTTCCTGTAGTTTTTTGGAAAGCTTTTTCATGCTTTCGCTAGCTTGCTTTTGCATTTGAGCCGCCTTTTTGTTTTTCCCCTGTTGCAATTCTTCTGAGCTTTTTTGCATTTGCTCTTGTATTTCCTCCTGCTCACTATCGGTATTTTCCATTTTGTTGGGAAATTCGAGTTCGCTGTTCTTCTTTTCCAAATCCTTCATGTCTTTTTTCAAGTCATCAAAATCTTTGTTGAGCTCATCTTGGTTTTCTTTCAATTTCTCGCTGTCGGACTTTTTATCTTCTGATTCTTTCGAGAGTTCTTCTTCTTCTTTTGCCAATTCATCAAGTTTATCAATGGTTTCCTGTAGCTTCTGTTCGAACTCAAGTTGTTTGAAAATTTCCAGTGTGCGGTCTAATTCTTTTTCAATGTCCTTATTGCTGAGTTCCATATCATCGAGCATTTCCTGCAATTTGTTTTTATCCATTTGGTCAAGCAATTTTTCCATTTTTTCAAAGAGTTGCTTCATTTCATCGGTCATGATTTGCTCAAACAATTCTTGTAATTTCTTTTGCTTTTCAAGGATGCGCTCATTCATTTCGCTGTATTCGAGTTGCTGTTGCAAATTGCGCGAGTTGTGCTGCTTGGTTTCTTCGAGTTTCCGTTCGAGTTCTTTTTGTCGGTTGAGCACATTTTCGATCTGCTTTTTGTCTTCCCAATTCAATCGTTTTTTGTCCACCAGTCGCTGCTTGAGTTTTTTTAATTCTTCTTGCAGGTTTTGTGCTTCGGTGATGCTTTCCTCCAGGTCGTCCTTTATTTTTTTGTTGGTTTTTTCCTTTTTATCAGAAATCTCATCCAGTGTAGGCGCTTTAAACACATTGATTTTCGAGCGGGTGGACTTGCTGCCGTTTACTGCATCGTTGTCCCACACCTCAAAATAGTATTCGATTTCATCTCCTGCCTTTATTTCAATTTGTGATAAATCCCAGGCATGGAAGAATTGGTCTTGGGTGGAATTCGAATTGATAGGAATTGATTCTGCATGCTGCTTGTTGGGTTCTGAGTTTTTTCCTTTGCGGTTTACAAACGTCCAATCAAAACTTAGTTTTTTAAACCCGTAATCGTCCTTAATCATGCCTCTGAAATACAATCGCTTGACGTTGAGTGAGTCGGCACGTTCTTCTACTTCGATAGCGGGGTGCAGGTCGGGAATCACATTGATAGCATAAGTAATCGAATCCCGGCTTTTGAGAAATTGATTTTCAGTGGAAACCGAATACACACTACCTTCCATAAAACGGCTTGAAAACGAATAGACGTCTTCGCCAGACATGTTCAATACATGCGTGGTGTCTTTGAAGGCGATACGTACGTGTTCTGTGTTTTTGGTTTTGAAAACCCAGTTGATTTTAGTGCCCTGGGGCACCACTAAATCGCCTGTGTTTTTGAGCTGCTCATCTTTTTTTTCTACGTAATCAGGGTAATCGAGTGACACGTCAAAATTCAAAATGATGGGATTGGGCAGGGCGGTGAGCTCATATTCTTTTGAATAAAATTCATCTGCAAAAAGCTGGAATGTTGTGTTTTGATGAATGTTTTTGAATAAGTAATTGAAGGCAATAGTGTTCTCTTTTCGTAGTTTAAAGCGGTTGTTTTCGAATTCTATATACACATTTTGCGGAATTTCATGGCCTTCCATCCTCACTTGCAATTCAAAGTCATCTTGCTGCACAGCTTCGAGGGTTTTGTTTTCAATGATGAACTGAAAAGGTGCCTGTTTTTCGTAATACGTGCGGTGTTTCACCAACCGCTCAGTGCTATCAGTAATTATGTTTGGCGAGGAAAGCAAAATAACGAGCAGCAGCAAGACAGGAGGCAGGGCATATTTCAAATATTTTTTATTTTCAGAAAAATCAATGACTGAGGTGAAGAGCACGGGCTTGAGTTCGGTGATTTTTTGGTTAATGCTGGCGGTGATGAGTTCTGAATTCTGTGTTCTGAGTTCTGAGCTAAGGGCTTGAAGTTGAAGGGTGTTGAGTAGCCTGTCCTGCACTTCTGGAAAATGGTTGCCAATTATTTGTGCGGCCTGCTCGCGGGAAATTGTTTCGCCTAATTTGTAAATTTTGAGCATCGGGATAAAGACAAACTTTACCAATACAAACCCTGTAGAAAGCACAAAAGCATAAAAAAGTCCGGTGCGTGCACCGGTATCAAACTGCCCATAATATTCGAGCAGGATAATGGCAAGGTAAAAGCCCAGCACCAACGCTATGCTGTACAGTGCTCCTTTGATGAGTTGATTTTTGTAATACTTACGGATGAACTCATCAAGTTTTTCGAGCAGTATGTGGTAATTGGTGGGCATTTTCAATCGTTATTGCTTAATCTAAATTCATACAATTTGCCATTTTCTTCTCTTTCAAGCCACAAGTCATCGTTGTTTAGCTTCAATATTCTCCAATCGTGTGAAAAAACAAAATATTCTGCTGGTACAGATAACATTCTACGCAAAAAAACTGTAAGATGCAGAGAATCATTATCACCAAAAACTGACCAGTTATCACATTCAGTGCAAGAGTTACTCATGCTGTCACAACTCATTAATGTAAATTGCCATTTTCCTGGAGAATCCCGTATTAGTAGTTCTATATTGCCCGTGCATCCTGTGAAAACAGAATCGAGTAAGTAATTCAACGAATCTGCACCGTCTATTTGGTAAAAATCTATTGCCCATAATCCCTGAAGTTTGCTTTTAGCATCGTGTTTCGTCCCTCCTTCAGGGTATTTTTTGCAAGAAAACAGCATTAACACAATAAATGCCAAAGCAAACCAAAATGTTAATTGCAAATTCATCAGTTAAATCTTACCCCAAATTTACGAAATAATCCACATTGGTTTCTTTAACGATAAAAAGCGGGGAATATTTCCACAATGAAAGTGAACGAAATGCCGAAAATGAAAATGGCGGTCGGGTTATTAATACTTCACAATTTTCTTGTTCACAGGTTTTCCGCCAATATTGATTTCCAGGAAGTAAATGCCTTGTGGCAGAGCAGACAAATCAATTTGCTGATTGGCCGATTTAATGATTAACTGCTGAACTTGTTCACCCAAAACATTGTAAACGGTTAGTTCTACGTTTTTTGTTTCGTGGTTCAAATTTTGGATTGTGAACTTTCCTGTAGTTGGATTTGGAAAAACCAGGAATTGTGCCACGTAATCTCCAAACTCGTCAACGCCTTGAGGGCTGTAAATTATAAATACTTGCTGTGAAAAAGTAGTGCAGCCAAACTCATTGGATATGGCCAGTTGGTAATTGCCCGATTCGTTAAAAACCAATGTGTCAGCCGTTGCACCAGGGATTGGATTGCCTTCAAGATACCATTGCAAATCAAATCCTGTCGTATAGGTTTGCAGGTAAGTACCAAAATTCACAATACTTGGACTTGGAGGAACATCAACAACTGTCACAAATGCGGTGTCGCTTTTTGCTTTGCAGCCTAATTGGTTGGTTACTTCTACCCAGTAATTGCCGCTGGTATAAGCCACATAAAATGAGTCGTTAACCCCAACTAATTCTGTGGTGTCTTCGTGCCAAGCATAATTGACATTGCCTGAATAAGCAGTTACGGTAATGGAATCCCCTTTGCAAACTGAGTCAGTTGGTGACACCACCATCGAATCAACAGGCGTAGGCGCAAAAACATGCACCGAATCGCTGTCGGTATAAGAGGTGTCTAATTGTGTGCCTATTGTCAGCGTTCCATTGATGGCTTGTGTGCCTGCATTGGGCGAAATCGTCATCACATTATATGTGCCCGAACCTGTTACATTAATGATGGTAGATCCCAAATCATCATTGGGCGAACCAAAAGGCGGCCCGCCATCTTCATCCCAGAACTGAATGGTGAATTGGTTACCATCAATAGCCATTCCCAAATTTGACCAGGAAGCATTGGTATTATTCGAAACGGTTGTTGATGTTTGTAAAGAGCTGTTGTCGTTCACTCTGAAAAACACATCCGGATTGCCTTGGCAAGCACCAAATAGGGAGGCCTCCTCAATATCTCCACACCAATCGTCATTTGTGGTGCTCACGCTCACATCCGTAATCACGTAATTGTAAATAGCTGTTGTTCCGGTTACTGCATAATCTCCCGGTGTTGAATACGTGTGTGTTGGGAATTCACTTGTGCTTGTATTTCCATCTCCAAAATCCCAATTGTAAGAATAAAGCGGATCGCCATTACTTTGTAAAATGGGTGCAAAAGAAGTGATTACCGAATCGCAGCCAATCGAATTGGTCATCGTAAATACACTGTTTCCCGAGGGGCTAGGATAGATAGTGAGCGGCAAGGGAAATGTTTGGGTTTGTGTTACACTTTGCCCCGATGCAGTTACATAAGCAATAACCGTTATTTGAATATTGTAGTCGCCCGGCATTAGTGGAGTGCCGCAAATGGTGGCACAAGCCCTTTCCGATGCAGGTGGATTAGWAGTAGGAAAGAAAGWAGTAGTTGCATTTCCGGTATAATCRTATGAAGTCCAATCCAKTCCCGGKGGYAAATTTGAAACGCCTACGACATCAATTTGATTGAGCGTTACRGTCGTAGAAATAGGTTGGGTRACATCAAACTGCTGCGGCAGGTAGAAAGTRACCTGTTCTTCATAATATTTTTGTGCGGTGTCGGAAGGCAATGTGTCAGGGCACATGATAGGTGCAGGAGGTGTGGAATCACACATTAGGTCAATTGTGCACACAGGGCATGACTGTGAATAGGCGGTATTATTTGCCCACAAAACACAAATCGCTAACAGTATTAATTTGCAAAAATYCGTCATCAAAAAACCARAATGAAGAACAAATATATCTAAAATTTATTATGCACGCCTACTAATTTGTCCATAAAATTGGGATGCTTAGACAAAAGATTCCTTTTGGTAATATAGACGTAATGCAAAAAAGAAGGATGCCTATRTTGAAGGGTGAAATAATTTATCATTACTTGTGTRCAGAATTTAACATTTAACATTCGCCTTRCTTATCTTTGCWGCTCATTTTTCARCAATGTCCGAAAAAAAAGTAAGAGTTCGTTTTGCGCCCAGCCCCACGGGGCCGCTGCACATAGGCGGAGTACGCACGGCTTTGTATAACTACCTATTTGCAAAAAAACATGGCGGTGATTTCATTTTGCGAATCGAAGACACCGACCAAACTCGTTATGTAAAGGGAGCAGAAGATTATATTATTGAATCGCTCCAATGGTGTGGTTTGCACTTTGATGAGGGTCCCATAAGGCAGTCAAGCCGGAAAGAAATATACCAAAATTATGCCGCTGAATTGCTTGAAAAGGGACACGTCTATTATGCTTTTGACACCCCTCAAGAATTGGATGCGCAAAGGCAAAAAGCCTCAAACTGGCAATATGATTCTACTACTCGAGGCACAATGAAAAATTCACTTTCTATGGATGAAAGCGAACTGAAAAACATACTTGAAAATAGTGTTCCCTATGTAGTTCGTATCAAAATTCCAGAAGACGAAACGATTATTGTCAACGATTTGATTCGGGGTCGGGTAGAGGTGAATTCGGGTCAACTCGATGACAAAGTGCTTTTTAAGTCTGATGGCATGCCAACTTATCATCTTGCCAATGTAGTAGATGACCATTTGATGGAAATCTCGCACGTGATTCGCGGGGAAGAATGGCTTCCTTCAGCGCCATTACATGTTTTGCTATACCTGTTTTTAGGTTGGCAAGCGCCTCAATTCGCCCATTTGCCCTTGATATTGAAACCCGAAGGCAGCGGCAAACTCAGCAAACGCGATGGCGATCGGCTTGGATTTCCTGTTTTTCCCCTTGAATGGAAAGAACCCGAAACGGGAGAGGTTTCTTCCGGCTACCGCGAAAAAGGCTATTTTCCTGATGCATTCATTAATATGCTGGCATTGCTGGGCTGGAACCCAGGAACTGAACAAGAATTGTTTTCGCTAAATGAACTAATAGAGGAATTTTCATTGGAAAAAGTGCAAAAAGGCGGAGCACGCTTCGATCCGGAAAAGGCAAAGTGGTTCAACCAACAGTATTTGTGGCAGAAAAGTGATGAGGAACTGGCAACTATTTTTCCGATACAAAGAGAAAAAGAKTTTCTTCGAAAAGTTTGTGGATTGATGAAAGAGCGCGTTCATTTTGTTCATGAGATTTACGAGCATGGCAGATACTTTTTCGAAGCTCCGGAAAATTATGATGAAAAAACAGTCCGCAAAAAATGGAAAGAGCGTTCAYCRCAAATTGTGARTGACTTAAYTCATGTTTTTTCACAAAATGACGATTTTCAGTCAGAAAACCTTGAGACTGCTTTCAAAAAATATGTAGAAGAAAAAGAACTTGGATTTGGAGCAGCAATGATAAGTTTGCGRCTGGTGATTACAGGCGTTGGYGGGGGTCCRCCAATTTTTGAAATAATGAGTATTATTGGAAGAAATGAAAGTTTGGAAAGAATGAAAAAAGGAGTAGAAAAGCTTTCAGAAGTAACTACATCATAATTATATGGAAGAAACACCGACAAAATCACTCAACTTCATCGAGCAATTCATTGAAGAAGACCTTGAAAATGGTAGTTACAGCCACCTGCATACCCGTTTCCCGCCTGAGCCAAACGGTTACCTGCACATAGGCCACTCCAAGTCCATTTGCCTAAACTTTGGTTTGGCTAAGAAATATGGCGGAAAGTGCAACCTGCGGTTTGATGATACAAACCCGTCCAAAGAGAATGTGGAGTATGTCGAATCTATAAAAGAAGACATTCGCTGGCTTGGATTTGAGTGGGACAACTTGCAGCATGCTTCTGATTATTTTGACCAGCTTTATGAGTTTGCAGTCAACTTAATAAAGGAAGGTAAGGCGTATGTCTGTGAATTGACTCCGGAAGAAATGGCTGAGCACCGCGGTGTGCCTACAAGCCCCGGTAAAGAAAGTCCTTTTAGAAACCGCTCGGTTGAAGAAAATCTGGATTTATTTGAAAGAATGAAAAACGGTGAGTTCCCCAATGGAAGCAAAACGCTTCGCGCGAAAATTGACATGACTTCGCCCAATATGCACCTGCGCGATCCAGTTATTTACCGCATTCAGAAATCGCATCATTATCGTACAGGCGACAAATGGTGTATTTACCCTATGTATGATATGGCACACGGAACGGGCGATTCGATTGAGGGCATTACCCATTCCATTTGCACCCTCGAATTTGAAGTTCACCGCCCACTTTACGAGTGGCTCAACAACAGCATTTGGCCGGAAAAAAAAGGACTGCCAAGACAAATCGAGTTTGCTCGGCTCAACCTCAACTATACCATAATGAGCAAGCGAAAACTGCTGGAATTGGTGCAGGAAGGACACGTTTCCGGTTGGGACGACCCGCGCATGCCTACCATTTCTGCGCTGCGCAGAAGGGGTTATACCCCAGAGTCCATCCGCAATTTTTGTGAGCGGGTAGGGGTAGCCAAAAGAGAGCACGTGCTTGATGTTTCTTTGCTGGAATTCAGTGTGCGCGAACATTTGAATAAAGTATCGGAGCGCAGGATGGCAGTGCTGAACCCGTTGAAAGTGGTCATCACAAATTACCCCGAAAATCAGGAAGAAGAATTAGAGGCCATTAACAACCCCGAAGATGAAAGTGCAGGCAAGAGAAAAATCTCATTTTCACGTGAAATTTTCATTGAAAGGAGTGATTTTATGGAAGACCCACCCAAGAAATTCTTCCGGCTTGGGCCGGGAAGAGAGGTGCGATTGCGGTATGCATATTACATTACTTGTGAAGAAACCATAAAAAATGAAAATGGTGAAATCATAGAGCTACGCTGTACTTACGACCCAGAAACTAAAGGAGGGCAGGCGCCCGATGGCCGGAAAGTCAAAGGGACATTGCACTGGGTTTCAGCAAGCCATGCTGTTGAGGCGGACGTTCGCCTTTATGATCGTCTTTTCAGAGATGAAAACCCTGCAGGAAAAGAGGATTTTAAGGATAGCTTGAACCCAGACTCAATCAAAATTTTGCAGCGTTGTAAGTTAGAACCGAGCTTGAAATCTGCAAAAGCAGGAGCGCGCTTTCAATTCGAACGACTCGGTTATTTTTGTGTGGATAAAGATTCTTCGGAAGAAAAATTGATTTTCAACCGCACGGTTACACTGCGTGATACGTGGGCAAAAATAGCTGCTAAGCAATAAATTTTTAACATTAAATATTAAACTGAAAATGGGAAAAATATCACTTGAAGGCATGGAGTTTTACGCTCATCACGGGTATCACACCGATGAAATTATCAAAGGCAATAAGTTTATTGTTGACTTGCATTTTGAAATCGACTTTTCCAACTCTGCCGCTTCAGATAAATTAGAAGAAACTGTGAATTACGAAGAAATCTACAACGTTATCAAAGAGCAGATGGCTATCCGTTCGAACCTTTTGGAACACGYAGCACAGCGAATTTTAGATGTGCTCAAAGKTAAATTCCCYGAAATAAAGAACATTGAACTCCATYTTTCAAAACTCAATCCGCGCCTTGAAGGCATTGTGCAAAAGGCAAGTGTAATGGTTACAGGGTAATTTTTTATTTTTGCAATCCTGTTAAAAAAGGTCACGTGGCCGAGCGGTTAGGCACTGGTCTGCAAAACCAGCTACAGCGGTTCGAATCCGCTCGTGACCTCAGCGTAAATTTTTAAGCCCCTGTAATTGAGATTTTTACAGGGGTTTTGTTTTTTATGGAAGTGGTAACGGGAGTGGTTGACGTTTATTTTTGAAAACAGGGACACACTCTTCACACAGTGATAATGATTTTTCCTTTATGGTTTCCTTCCCCAAAATACCGAATGGCTTCAGGGACTTCACTTAATTTGTAAGGCCCATCTATCACCGGTTTGACTTTACCCGCTTCAAAAAGCTCGTTCATATAAGCTAAATCCTTGTTTGGTTTCAGAGCAAGGATACGGATGTTCTTTTTATTGAATATAGAAATCCACGGCCCCAGGATTAAAGCCTGTAAAAGCGGAGCCGAGGAACCWCCAACTGTGACATACGTCCCATTGGGACTTAACGAGCGTGCATAATCGAATACTGATCGATTTGTCTTAGCGTCAAGAATCAGGTCATAACACTGCCCATTTTTAGTGAAATCTTCCTGTTTGTAATCTATGACATGATCAAAGCCCATTGATTTGAGCATATCCAATTTCCCTGAGCTGTCAACTCCGGTCACTTCGGCTCCATATAATTTGGCAATCTGCACCCCAAAAGTACCTACGCCTCCGCCCGCACCGTTAATTAAAAGCTTTTGTCCTTGTTGAATTTGCCCTTTATCAAGAAGGCCCTGTACAGCAAGCATTGCCGCATGAGGTATCGCTGCTGCTTCTTCAAAAGTCATATTGGCCGGTTTGAGGGTCAATGCATTGTCACGAGCACAAACATACTCGGCAAAACCTCCGAAACCGCACTCAGAGATGTCGCCAAATACTTCATCACCTGGCTGAAACTTCTTTGCATTGCTGCCAACCGCTTCTACCTGTCCCGCTATGTCGGCTCCGAGTATATTGACTTTTGGTTTTAGAAACCCAAATAACAGCCGGATCAGCAACGGCTTACCCCTCATAAGACCCCAGTCCCAGTCATTTACAGATGCTGCATGAACTTTTACCAACACTTCATCGTTTTTGGGAGTAGGTTTTTCTACCTCTTTGAGCTGAAGTACATCCGGTGGCCCGTATTTTGTGTATACAATTGCTTTCATTTTAAGAATTTATTAATCGGGCAATGTTTCACAGTAAAAACCGCGGTTTTTTAACATGTAAATAAGATCTGTTTCTTTTAAATCATTGTAGGTCTCAACTCTCAACACGTTGTCTATATCTTCTATATCTATGGACCAGTTGGTAATAAAAGGATGGTTGTTAAAGAGTGGCTTTATGATTTTAACCCCTTTTTTTGTTTTGATATCGGTTTTAAGAATTAATAAGTTCATATGCCAAGTTTAATCAATTGTTCTCTAAAGCCGTGTTTCAGATTAAAAATATACACGATACATTAAGTTAGGAAAAAAGCCAAATTGAGTAACGTAGCCAACAGAGCTGGGCTCATTCTCATCATAAAATTCGGACAGTTTACCCTTGTTGTTGGTAATGTTATCCAAATTAAGAAAAATTTCGTGTGTAGTTTTGGGTTTGTTGAACTTATAGCTAGCAGATACAATTATTTGGTAAACATCTTCAATCTTATTTTCATAAGCTTTTTTGTAATCCCAATATCTGTTCTTTGCAGGATCAACAGCTATATTCCCCTGTCCGTCTCTTAGCAACGGAATTATTTTTTTACCCCCTCCGAAAAATACTTTGGCATTTAAACCCAATGTTTGGTTTTGCTTTTTTCCAAGCTTCTCAAATTCTTTACCACACAAAATGTTTACTAAATAATTGCCATTGTATTGGGTATTTCTTTCAACACCTTCCAACGATTTGTATTTTGAATTGTATAACGAAGCATTAATTAAATAATAGTAATTATTAGCGAAAAACCGCTCTAAAGTAACTTCTACTCCGTAGTTTTTCCCGGTTCCTTTATTTACTAAATCAACATATTTAAAATCTATACCTTCATTTATGGTGGCATAAAAACTCGTGTCATTATTTTCTACAGGTAAATTGTACAGGTCTTGGTAGTATACTTCTACCTTTGCCATTAAATTCTTCGTGAAACGTTTTTCATAGCCTACAACATAATGGTGAGCCTTTAGTAAATCCAGGTCTTTATTGGGTTCAATTACACTTCCATCTTCTAATTCTACCTTAGCAAAATAGTTGTGTATACTTTCCATATTGCTGTGTTTYCCATATCCTGCGTGAACTGAATKTGTATTGTTAARCTTCCAGTTTACAGCAATTCTTGGTTCAAGYGTACTCTTATTGTTGAGTAGTACGTTCATGTTATGAAATCCGGAYACTATAGTAATGTCTTCATTTACCCTGTGTTTCCAGCTGATAAAATTTCTTACAGTACCTACGTTTTCTTTGAAATCTACGAGGGTAAACCTACCAGAGACACTATCTCGGATCAGACTTTGATTATAATCATAATCAAAAAGAGCGTATTTGGCGCCTATCTGAATTTTGTTTTTTGCATTTAGTTTGCTGCTATATGTTATAGCTCCTCTGTAGGTCGATTTCATTAACCTGCTTTTAAAATTTAGCGTTCTATCAACAACTGAGTCACTTAAAAATTCACCTTGGCTATCATAGATTTTTATTGTTTTTGACTCAAAAATATCATCCTCAATGCCTTCACTTGAATAGGAGAGCGTAGTATTAATAAAGCTTTTTTTATTAATAGTCAACGTGTGATTCATTCCGGTGTTTAATAGGTAAGCACCTTTTTCATAATCTTCTTTAATATCAGCACTCATAGATTTGTGGCCAGGTGTATCCCATACAGCAGGTGTTATATCTTCAAATAAAAAACTGCTAAACCCACCCAATCCGAAGATAGAAAATGTGCCTATTTTTTTCGTAGGCAGGACTACTTTAAAAGCCGCATCCTGGAATTTTGGAACCCCACCAATATCAATTAAACCAAGGGCATCAATTAAGGAAGTTACAGCGTACCTGTAATTTACAAGGTAGGAGCCTCCATACCCTTTTTTAAACGGACCTTCCACTGTAAGGTCGGTACCCAATAAACCAAACCCGAAAGTAGATTCAAATTTTTCGTTATTTCCCGCCCTTAGTTTTACATCATATATACCCGATAGTGCATCTCCGTATTCCGGTGAAAATGCTCCGGTATAAAAATCGGAAGTAGCCAATAAATTATTGTTTAGCGTACTCACTGCTCCGCTTGCTGAATTTTGATCGTTAAAATGATTGGGGTTTGTAATTTGTACTCCTTCCAGACGCCATTGGATGTATTTGGGTGAATTACCTCTTACAATGATATCGTTACTTCCATCTTGTGTACTTGTTACCCCGGCAAAATTGGAAGTTATACGAGAGGGATCATTAAAACCCCCTGCATAACGATTTGTTTCTTCGGGTGAAATCGAACGAGCGCTGATTAACGACATATCATTTATTGCCTCCCCTTTATTTTCATAGGCTCTAATAACTACTGCATCCAGTTTTATAGCAGATTCCTGCATGTTTAGATTTAAGACGACCTCCTTACCGGAGTTCACCACAATGTTTGGAATGGTTTTGTTTTCATAACCCAGGTAAGATAATTGTAAAGTAATTCTACCTATTGGTATGTTTTCTAATCTAAACTTACCGTTCAAATCAGTTACCGTACCAATTAATGGGTCGGTACCAGATATCATTACGCCCGCTCCTATTAGAGGCATTTTACTGTCGGTATCAATTATTTTACCTCTTACTGTTTGTGTTAGTTTTTGACTAAAAGCCAGTGTTGTGAACACGGCAATTATTAATGTTGTTAAACTTAGCTTTTTCATAATAGTTTTGCATTTCATTGTTTCCTATTTGTGTATTTTTAACACAAAGGTAACTGGTAAAAGTAATACCATCCAAATTTATTTGCGTTTATTTTACACAAAAATATATAACCTACTGATATAAAGAATATTAAGATCTCAAAAACTTGAATTTGATCAGTTAATTTGTTTGTTTCGTTTAAAATATACTACCTTTATCATGTGAAAAGGACGCAAAATATTGAAGTAGCTGTTGACGCAATTGTCTTCGGGTATAGCAAGGAGGAAGGAGTATCTATTCTTCTCATTAAAAGGAAATACGATCCGTTTAAAGGTTCATGGGCAATTCCAGGTGGTTTTGTGTTAGATCACGAATCATTGGAAGAAGCTGTTGAGCGAGAGCTTCAAGAAGAAACAGGAGTTAAGATCAGCTACTTGGAGCAACTTTACACCTTTGGTAAACCAGACCGCGACCCACGAACCAGAATTCTATCCATAGCCTATTTTGGATTGGTTAAGTCTAATCAATTCGAAAAGCTAAAAGCCACTACCGATGCCGAAGATGCAGCGTGGTTCAACTTCAAACGACTTCCTAAACTCGCCTTCGACCACAAGATGATCTTGAATGTAGCCATAGAGAGACTGAGAGGGAAAATAATCTATCAGCCCATCGGCTTTGAATTGCTAGACAAGAAATTCCCATTCTCCGATTTGGAGCACCTATACTCTACTTTGTTAGATAGACCTATTGACAGGCGGAATTTTAAGAAGAAGGTAATGAGCTTTGGTATTCTTGACGAATTGGACGAAAAAGCAAAATCGAATGGAGCCGGTAGACCGGGGAATTTATTTCAATTCAATAAGACCACCTACAACCGATTGCTCAAAAATGGAATGCATTTCGAAATATAGGGGAGTCTAAATTTTCTCATTTTTTAATTTATATATTTCAGAAACTAATTCTGTTCTGTCAAAATAAGTTTCATTTCTTCGAATTTTTCCTAGTCTATCAAATTGCAAAAAACAAACTCCGATACATTCAATTGTCTTTTCACCCACAGGAATTTTTGCTAACCATTTATTGAGAAACCCTTTCTCGAGGGGAATTGCTTCAATTTGCGTCCATATCCATTCAGGGTTTTGAGCAAGTAATTTTTTAAAATAACTTAATAACTCATTTTTACCCCTAACACCGTCAGGAATCCCAGGGTCTAAATAAAACACATCATTTGAGTAATAGTCAGCTAATTTTTCTGGATTGTTATCAGTCCAATCAGGTAACCACTTTGCAGCAAATATTATAGCTTCTTTCTTAGTCATCATAAATAATTCCTTTAATCAAATATTAACAGTTTAGTTGTGGTGCTCAACAGTTATTACAACGTTCCCTGTTTTTTGCCCTGTTTCGACATACCTATACGCCTCCACAATTTGTTCCAGCGGATATTTTCTATCTATCACTGCTTTGAATTTTCCTTGTTCTATGATCTTTTTGATTAAAAGTATACTTCCTCTAATATCTGTAGGGATTGGAAATACGGTTTTTTTGTTTCCAATCATTGGTTTTATAATCGGTGTTATAATTGGTAAGAAAATATTTTGAGCCATGTAACCCAAGTCTGATGAAATATACACTCCTCCTGGCTCTAGTAATTGTTTGCATTTAAAAAATGAACTTTTGCCAACCGCATCAAAAACACAGTTATATTTTTGATCATCTTTTGTGAAATCTTCTTTTGTATAATCAATTACTTTATCAGCTCCTAATGATTTTACTAATTCTATATTTTTTGTATCGCACACCGCAGTAACATTAACATCAAAATATTTTAGAAGTTGAACCGCTGCTGAACCAATAGCTCCTGTTGCTCCATTAACGAGAACTTTTTGCCCGCTTTTAAGGTTCACTTTTTTGATAAAAGTATAAGCATAATGCGCCCCTTCATTACTGGCTGCCGCCTGCTCATATGATATATTTTCCGGTATTATTACAACGTTATCTTCCTTTATTGTCATGTATTGGGCATGAGAGCCCGAACCTTGGTCATCAAATCCAAAAACGTTATCTCCTACTTTTAAAGACGATACGTTTTTTCCAACAGCTTCAATTTTGCCGGCAAATTCAGTTCCRGGAGTTTGATTTTTTGGTTTGAATAGACCTGTCCAAAATCTTGCAATAAATGGTATTGCTTTAATTGTTGCGTTGTCTGTTCGGTTTACTGTAGTCGCATATACTTTTACCAGTACTTCATTGTCCTTAGGAGTAGGTTTTTCTACCTCTTTGAGCTGAAGCACATCCGGTGGTCCGTATTTGGTATATATAATTGCTTTCATTTGAGCATTCTTGCCTTTACTTTAAGCCATGTTAATTTCTTTTTTTCTCTTGGACAGGACGTTTTTGTATCCGGATTTGTTACCGTGAAGCATTGAGTTTTTTATTGTTGTTAAGTTCATGTTGATTTATATTAATGGCGTTTATTCAAATATTAGCATTGGACTTTTATTCTAAAACCCATAAGGCAACAAGAAGTTCTTCATATTCTTTTTCTCCAATTCAATTAATTTATCTTCTATGTCCACTAATTGAGAAATATTCAACTTGCTCGCATTGGGGTCTTGGTAAATTACTCTTGTCTCTCTATTATCGAGTGCACTAAAGAGTTGCTGGTCAATCTCTTTGTTGAAGTTTGGAAAGGAATAACCGATGATAATAAGAAAATTAGTTTGGCGGAATATCTCTATGGCTCGTTTACGAATTTCTTGTGCTTGTTGATTCTGTTCCCAAGCGTAATTAATGTGGTTATCAAAATGAAGTGTTCCTCTTTTACTTGATGTTGAGACGAATCCTATTGCTTCAAGGATTTCGTGAACGCTCGTTTGGTCGGTTCTGTCCATGATATGATGTTCATTTTGAGGCCTATCTGAGTTGGGTATTGAGTAAAATCCATGATACCCATTCAGATGGCATATCTCAAGATCCTCATTACCGCTTTCCTTGAGGCGAAAGTTCAATGTTTCACTAATGTCGTCCCAACTTTGGTCGTCAGGACAAAAGGATTTATAAGCTGATTCCAATTGTAGGTCATAGTTCCAAGTGACAAATCGTATGTTGCTCCGCAACTTAATATGGCCGTTATCAGCTCTAACCAGGGCTGAAGCCATTAATTCCATGTATCGTTTGTCAATAAAGTCGTATTGCCTATTGGGATCTGATACATGAGGTTTTTCCGAATCGTGATAAAAACCTTTTAGCCCCTCGTCAGATGTAAGCTGCCAGACTGTAAGAAATACACTTACGGCTTGTTTTAATCGATGTAATTCAGGGGATGACCCATTTAAATCAAGCTTTTTAGCATAGATGTCAATTGTTCCATACTCAAGTGCTTTATTACCAAAACAACCGATGTCCCATAAAATATCTTCATAATCATTTAAATCTTTGGGTTTACCTTTTGTGAAGTCTGCTTTTTCTTTCGGGAGGTAGAGTGTTGCCAATCGAATCATTTTCTTTCCTTGATGCTCTAGTATGGGACAAGCATTATAACTGGCTCCGGCTCCAAGAAAAAAGGTGATGTTCAAATTTGATATATTTTTATTCGTCTTGTAACTAACGGCCTTTATAAAGGTACTGCCGCCTTACCATTCTTAATTATTGTTTTCCGAACCGAAGTTACAAACTGTTGTACAACAAACTTCGGGGTATTACCCTTTACATTGTTGTGCGTTCGTGCTTTCTTTTCATTCTGTCAAAAAGTCCAATTCTCCTTTTTTGATTCCCTTAGTGTATTGTCTCGCTTTTCCGTCTTGGTCAGTAAAACCTATTACAACTCCGTTAGAACCGTTCGCATGTACTAATCTAAGTTTCCCTGTCCAACATAAACGTCTCCGACATAGGAGGCAGGAGATGTCTGCCAGCCGTCCATATTATTCTTTGCAAAGGCAACAAGTTTTCTCCATTTCTCAGAGTTGACTTCTATTACTTCTGTCTGGGACGTGCTGAGTCCGGTTTCAGGGTCAGTTTCCTGTATTTTCAGTATAAACGAGGAATTCAAGTCAATAATATTTTCAATGTCCAAGTCGGCCTGGCAACTGGTCATTATTGTAATGAGCAAAACTGAAAACGTCCTGTTGATTATATTTTTCATCGTCTTTGTTCGCATGACGTACAACGTATGAAAGCTATCTTGTTTTATATAATTATGTCAACGCCTTATTAAATTATTGTTATCCAGCTCATTAACTTCAAAAGACCCGTCTAAAGGACTTTTTATTTTCTGGAGAGATTGGTTGCCGATCCGATGCATAAGCCGCTCAAGCGCAACTTCCTTTTTTGAACACATTTCGCGTTAAAAGTAAGAAAATCAGGATTCTAAAGCAACTCAAGCCACGTTCAATGAGATCTGTGGAACGTCAGGGATGATAGCCATTGACGCGCTTGTGTGGCGCAGCCCCTATTGTAAGTACTATCTTATTTCAGGAGTGAAAGAAGGAGGTCATAATAAACCGGATTCAAATAAGTGCCCCCTGGCAACTTGAACCCGACCCTGCGGTACAGCCATAACAATGCTGCTTTAATATAATGTTTCGCTTTTTCAGTGCTTCGTATTTGAAATCACTAATGTGCTGTCCTACTTTTTGTTCCAGTGTCAAGTCGAGCATTTGATTGAAGTCGCAATCGTATAATTTTCCGTCCCAACCAACTGAAATGGTGTTTCGACACATCAGTCCAGCAACGGCCGAAGGATTAAATGCGTTTACAAGGGTTTCCATATATTGCTCGTATTTACTAATGGCAAGCAAGTATTCTAAAAACCGGCTTATTGGAATATTTGTAATGGTGTATAAATTGTTAAATACGATGCCAAAATTTTCCAAAAGCATTTTTTTGTAATCCGCTTCAAGCTTTTGTTGTGATGGTGGCAGGTGTGCTCCTACTGGGTTATACACTAAATGCAACTCAAGCCCACTGTTTTCTTTTCCATAACCCAATTCGTTTAACATATTAAGCGCTTCGATGGACTTGTTAAAAACGCCATTTCCCCTTTGTTTATCTGTATTTTCGGCAGTATAACACGGCAATGATGCGATGACAATTACTTTGTGTTTGGCAAAAAAAGCGGGGTATTGGCGAAACTTTTTGTTGGAAACAAGAATGGTGAGGTTGCTTCTTACAATTGCCTTTCTTTCCAACATGGAAATTTGTTCAACAAACCAGCGAAAATGAGGGTTCATCTCCGGAGCGCCACCGGTGATGTCAACAGTATGAAAAGAAGGACATTGCTTGAGTGCATCAAAGCAGTGCTGTAAGGTTTCTTTTGTCATGATTTCCTTGCGGTCAGGGCCTGCATCAACATGGCAATGTGTGCATGTTTGATTGCACATTTTTCCTACGTTTACTTGTAATATTTCTAACTCAGTTGGCCTAAGCGGAGACATTCCAAAGGTCTTGAGTTTTTCTTTAAATGATGGAAAATGACGCTTTTGCCCATTGTTTTTTTCGAGTATTTCAATCTGGTAAGATGAATCAGAAAGCGGATTTCCAAGTGCTTTTAACGATTTCATGTATTGTGATTTTCTAACAAAATTATCATCTGTGGGCTAAATAAACTGTCTTAAACGAGACATAATATGCTATACGGGGTTAAGCTGAAAATGTTTTTTCAGTTCATAAATCATCCAAAGGTACACTACACCGTATTCTATTGCTACAAGGGCAAGGTTTTCGCTGTAGGGAAAAGCGCTGTACGCAGCATAACTCAACATGATAAGAGCTGACCAAACCAGTGCAAATCGCCAGAAAGTAAAAACACTTAACATCACCAGCAATGCCATGTACCAGGGATGAACTGTGGTGGAAAAAAAATAATATGCAGCGATGCACAGCAGCATTTTTCCAAACAATTCACTAAGGTTTTTCTTTTTTTGTGACCACGCTATTACTATTACTATTAAGAATGTTACCACAAATAGCACTTTGCCTGCGATAGAAATAATATTGTAGCCCGTTGTTTGGTAGCCTATCCACCGGACAAGGTAGTAAATGCTTGCATTGAATTCAAACTTCTGAAAGTAAAGCTCCAAGCTGGAAGATAGGTTGAAAATAACTTGAGCACTTAGAAACGGGAGAAAAAGAATAATACACACTCCGCATGAAATAGCACAGAACACCATGCCTTTTTTCCATCCTAAATAACGAATAATCAATGGAATAAAAAGCAGGGGAATGAGTTTAGTGGCAATTGCCAGACCAAACATTATAGCAGAGGCAATTGGTTTGCTTTGCATCCATAAATAAAATGCCAATACCATAAAAAACACCATAATCGCCTCAAAGTGTAAGTTTCCTGATAGTTCAACAATGATTAAAGGATTGAGCGCGTAGAGAAATACATTTTCTCTTGGAATGGATAGTTTTTTCAGCAATTTAACCAGCAAGAGAACGCTACCTATTTCAGCGCATATAATTACTAAGCGCATTATGATGATACTACCGAGCAAATTTCCTGAAGCAAATTTTGACGACAGGGCAAAAACAAATTGCATTATTGGGGGATAGACTGAGTAGTACTTTTTGGAATTTAACCCTTCGTAAATGCTTTTGTCTAATCCAACATTTACAGCTTCTTGAGAGTGAATAAGATCGTATGGAAGGATACTAAACGGATTGATTCCATTAGCAAGCAATGTTCCGTCCCAAAAAAAACGAAAATAATCATCAGACAACAGCGGTTCTGCAAACAGAAAAATAGCCCTAAACAAGACGGATGCTACAACAAGAAAAGAAAAATTATTTTGCCATGTTTTGTTTTTGATGATGATGAAATAGCTGGAAAACAGCACAAAAAAAAGGGTAATAAGTACAAGGAAGTTTGTTCTGGGCACGTGGTAACCAAGCAAAAAATAAGCTCCTGCCGATATAAGAACAAAAAGAGGCAAGGTGAATTTGTATTTAAAAACACCCATCACAAATACTTGAAAATAGTGGTGATGATTTTATAGCCGGCCATTACTGTTCCTTTCACCGTGCCGCTGATTTTTGAAAACCCGATTCTTTTGCGGTAGTTCACAGGAACTTCACAAATTTTTAATTTCTGCTTTGCCGCTTTCAACTGCATTTCCACCGTCCAGCCGTAGGTTTTGTCCCTCATATTCATCTCCAGCAACTTCTCATATTTAATAGCTCTGAACGGACCAAGGTCGGTATATTTCACTCCATAAAACAGCTTTAGCAGCCTTGTAGCTAACCAATTACCAAAAATCTGCTGCGGTGTCATTGCGCCTTTTTCGCGCTTGCCAAGCGTACGAGATCCAATAACAAGGTCAAACCCTTCGTCTGTAATTGGCTTTACAAGTGCAGCTATTTCTTCAGGATAATCGGAGTAATCCGCATCAATAAAAACAACAATGTCGGTGGGCGTTTTTATTGAATGGATATAATTGATTCCTTTCAGGCAGGCATTTCCGTAGCCCTGCTTTGGCTCATCCAGTACAGTGGCGCCCGCTTTTAGCGCATTTTCAGAAGTAGCGTCATTGGAGTTATTGTTAATGACAACAATTTCGCTAATTAGCTCTTTAGGAATATCACGAATAACGTTTCCTACAGCATTTTCTTCATTGAATGCAGGAATGAGAACAACTACAGTAGGGTATTGAGGTTTTTTAACAGCATCCGCCACCATCGTAAAAGAAAGTAGATTCAGAAACGAAGATATCGTTTCTGTTTAATGCAGCGAGTACGTTTGCCGTTTTATCACAAACGGCTAACGGTTGATTGGGTGTTAACACGTGCCCGTTGCCATCATCAAAATGCGCCTCTTCACCAAAGTAAATAGCCGTCTTCCCGGTAAAAACGCACGGGCCGTCAGCGGGCATCGGATCTTTAATGGCACATACTTCCACACTTTCAATGTAAATCAATTTATCGGTATCATAATGCTTTGAGTCGAGCATGCGGTAAGGCCGCTTGGCGCGTATTTCAACCGTTCCAAAGCCAATTTCTGTAATCATGTTAATGTATTCTTGCAATGGCAATGCTCCACTGAGGCATAATGCGCGTAAACGCTCATCATTACGCAAATTTTGTGGCATTTCACTTTCACAAATAGGGTCAGAAAGGGTGAGCCTCCCATGCGGCTTGAGCACACGGTACATTTCCTTGAGAGCTTTAACCAAGTCCTCTTTATGAAAAATGTTGAACAGGCAATTTTGTGCAGCTACATCTATACTCTCATTTTCAACAGGAAGCTCGAGTGCGTTTCCTTTTTTCAGTTCAACAAAATCCGAGTGAAACCAATTGTTCTGTTTTTCTGCTTCTTCTAGGTTTTCGCTGCATACTTCGAGCATTTCATCCACTACATCAATACCGATAACTCCGTCAATTTTTCGACTGAAATAGGCAAACTGTAGCAATTCCATGCCCCCTCCCACTCCTACGTAAAGCACGGTGGGCTTGTTGACTAAATCTCTTGGGTTCACGGTGCTTCCGCAACCGTAATTCATTTCTAGCATCTTTTTGGGAATTTCCAACCCTGGGAATTTCCACACAGGCGTAGTTGTACAGCACAGGCCGGCTTCTGGCTTCATGGCCGCCTCTTTGTAAACGTTCTTAGCTGTATCTAAATAGCTCATGGGTTACTAGTTTTGATGATTTTTTTCGAATGAATTATTGAATAGTAAAAGACTGTTCCAAAGCCAATAGAAAGCAATAAATGGAAAGGCAACAAGCCGTAATCACCCAGGTTTACTGCCATGAAAATACCTGCCATAAAATAGAGAGCAAGCACTCCTTCTAACAAAGTTAAAAGGTTGATGCTACTGGTGAGGTACTTGTTACCAATCCATTTGTCGTTAGCTTTCACAATATTAAATTTAGGCGTTCTGATAAAGGGTGTTTTTTTACCAAAGTAACCTTCAAAAACTGCTATTGCGTTATGCAAAGATAAGCCCATCGAAACCGACAAAAACATCGGGAACCTGACAATAAAGCGAAAAAAACTTTTTATTTTATTATCGGATTCTCTTGAATCGGAAACCCAATAGAAAATGGATAAAATGAGCAAGCTCAGCAAAAAGAATCCACCATATTTGTACAAATGTGCGTACTCTGAAAAACTGTGTTTGACAATCAGCATTGGGACACTAAATACAGCCGTTGAAATAATGCAGATGAAAAGAAAACTGTTCATTAAATGAAATATGGCATGTACTTTCGTTGAAAGGGGTAAATTGCTTGCGCGCAATACTTTTACTAAGTTTTTTCGTGTACATTCAGCAGCGCCTTTTGTCCAGCGGAATTGCTGTGTTTTCAGTGCATTCATTACTGCAGGCAGTTCAGCAGGTGAACCGACACTTTCTAAAAATTGAAATTTCCAACCCTTCAGTTGGGCACGGTAACTCAAATCCAGGTCCTCGGTCAACGTATCAGCAGACCATCCACCAGCATCCTCAATACATGCTTTGCGCCAAACACCGCCTGTGCCATTGAAATTGATGAAATGCCTGCCAAAATTTCTGCCCGCTTGCTCCACAGAAAAATGGGCGTCTAATCCGAATGCCTGCAATTTTGTAAGAAGCGAATAATCCCTGTTGATATGCTCCCAGCGTGTTTGCACCATGCCGATTTTTTCATCTTGAAAATAGGGAACGGTATTCATCAAAAAATCTTTTTTTGGGATGAAGTCAGCATCGAAAATAGCAATGAATTCTCCTTTGGCTGTTTTCATTCCTTCAGCTAAAGCGCCCGCTTTGAAGCCCTTCCTATCTTTTCTCAGGATATGATGAATTTGTATTCCTCTCGATTTTACTTCCTCGATTTTTTGTGCGGCTATTTCAACGCTTTCATCTGTTGAATCGTCCAACACCTGAATTTCGAATTTGCTTTGTGGGTAGTCAAATTCGGATACTGCTTGAATGAGCCGTGTTACGACATACATTTCATTATAAATTGGCAACTGAACCGTTACAAAAGGAAGGGGTTTATCATTTGCCTGAATCAATTGCGGCTCTTTTTTTTTCTTTTTTTTCAGGTAATTGTAAATCAGGTTTCCTTGCACTAAGCTGTACATAAAAATAAAAAGCAGTCCTGTTGCATAAAGGACAATCATCAAAATGACAAGTGTTTCAATCTGTAAAATCTTCAACAACATAAAATTAAATTTTTAGTGTTACTCCATCATTTCCAATCAAAATAGGATTGTCACTGATTTTATCTTTCATCGGGCCGTTTTCGAGGTTTAAAACACCTCTTGGGCAAACTGTTGAGCACATGCCGCAGCCCACACAAGATGATCTCACAATGTTTTGTCCTCTTTGCGCATACCAGCGAACATCAATGCCCATTTCACAATAGGTAGAACAATTACCGCATGAAATGCATTGGCCTCCATTTGTAGTAATTCTGAATCGCGAAAAATATTTTTGCTGAAATCCTAAAATCGCTGCCATGGGGCAACCAAACCTGCACCAAACACGCGTGCCCATTATGGGATAGAAACCCACGCCAACTACACCCGAAAACACCATGCCGATATATAGCCCGTACCACTCTGAAAATGCTTGTGAAACATTGCCCAAAACCGCACCTTGCTGCCATGAGTTTATCCACAATAACGCTGTGGTAATCACAATTAAAACCAATACAGAATGGATGGTTATCCGTTCGATTTTCCATGCTTTAAGTGACTTGTCTGAAAGATGCCGCCATTGGTCGCCTGCGGTGTTAGCCAATCCACCACAGCCACATACCCAAGAGCAGTACCATCGTTTTCCATAAAAATAGGTCAAAACAGGTGTGGCAATGAAGGTCATAACTCCTCCCCAAAACACCATAAACGTGCCCAAACCACCAGAGTGACTCATTAAATCTTGGACTGTGGAAGGAAACAGGTACTGTTGCTTCAATGGCCAGAAATAAGTGAAGTAAAATTCGGGTTGGTGAAACAATTTCAAAAGATTAGGTAGCAGAAAAGCAAATCCCAGCTGAAAGAACATGATGGATGCCGTGCGAATAATTTGGTAATTGGAATGGCGGTATTTTAAAATTGCTTTGAATCCCATCACAAGAATAGCAACGGTGTAAAGTGTTCCATACAAAAACCACTGGTTTGCGGCTCCTCCGGTAAGCAGGTGGCTGAATGGGTCTAACATTCGAATGACCCCGTTGAGCATTTGCAGGTTGTCGTGCCAATAAATGAGCAGGTACAATCCGGTGATGGCGATGCCTAGTGTCCAGGCGAAAACTCCTCTGTTTGTCAAAGAGTTAAGCCAAATATGGTTGTTTTTTACGCCTTCTGATACTCCTTTGTATTTCTGAATGATATAGATGAGTGCGCCTATTATACCGAGTCCAAAACTCAATGCAAAAAGAATTCGAGGATAATCTTCACCAAAGCCAAAAGCAGCAATTAATAGTGCAAGCATTCCTACAGCAAAAATCGCCAATCCGAATTTTTGTGCAGCGTTAACTCCAATGGGCTGTGGCTCGCTGATACTTAAAGATGGGTTTATTTCACTCATTATGATGCAGCTGTGTATTTAGGCCATGATTTAGGCCGTTCAAAATCCTGACCAGGCTTTAATACCTGAACTTCTGGTTCTTTCTTTTTTATTTCATCCCAAGTGGTTTGCGACCAATATTGTTCATCCAGCACTTTCATTTCAGTTCCTTTCATCTGCCCTGATACAGCTTTGCTGATAAGCGGCCACCATAAACTTTCTGTTTCTCTATCCCACATTACAAAACCGTCCAGCCCGTTCCAAACATCCTTATCAAAATAAGTGTATCCGCTCAAAGCGAAGGTGTATTTTTTTCCTTCGATTGTTCTGTCGTAAATAGCGCCCAAATCAGCTAGAATACAATAGGCAGCCATCACTGGTTTGCCTTCCACTACATCGTTTACCACTTCATATCTCGTTAAATCTTTAATGGAATATGCTTTTGCTACAGTTCCCATTTTCAGCAATAAAAATCTTGCGGTATCGGAAAAAATGGTATCTGCGATTTTTTGAGAGATGAACTCTGGTTCAAGCAGGGCTGGAAATTCTTCCCTGCCTATTCCAAAATGGAATTGCTCTTCTTTTAAACTGAAATCGGTAACATCAAAATGCTGTAAGCTATCTTCGCCTCCGTATAGATATTTTCGGCCCTCTTTTTCGAAGAATTTCCCGTTTTCCAAAGAAGATGGAAACTTCCTTTCATGAACTTTATCCTTCTCGCCTCCATCCTTAGCTTTAACTTCTGTGACTGTTGCTTTCTGTTGCTTATCAACGCCTTCTCCGCATCCTGAAATAGCCAGTGAAGTGATTGTGATTATGACGAATAATTTTTGTTTCATGATTGATTTTTATGTGTTATTAACAGGCAAGTACTCCTTTTTTTGCTTTGAGATGAATGTTTTTGCTCCTTTCTTTATTGTATTTTTTGATGATTTCAGATTCGTATTGAGCAAAAAACTCAGGGTCGAAGTTGGCCACTGGCAACTGCGCCATTACTTCGTCAATGTGCATTTCTTGTTTTATCCAGCTTTCGCATACTTCATGCCTAAACCGAATGCCAAAAATATTGATTCCCAACAACTTACCTGAATTTTTATCATAAACTGCCCGAAAACATTTTTTGCCGTCATTGTGCTCCCAATAAAAGCTTTCTTCATTTTCTTTTGGCTCACTCCAAACCCATCCATAGGTTTGATACTCAATGTCGAAAAATTTAGCAGAATTGAACCACACACCCGGTTGGTACTTGACTGGATTACCACAAATGGTTTGTGCAACGGTTTCCCCATGCAACCGGCCGGTGTACCATACCTGTTCTACTGACCGTCTATTGACTGGGGGAGCGCGGTGTTCGGCACAATCGCCAATGGCATAGATGTCGGGAATCCCGGTTTCAAAATATTCATTTACTAAAATGCCTCTATTGGTTTCAAGTTGAGTATTTTTCAAAAAATTAATATTGGCATGAACGCCCGCTGTCAACCCAACAAATTCGCATTTGATTTCTTCACCATCTCCTGTTATTATCGCATTTACCCGTCCGTTTTCATCAGATAGAATTTCTTTTAACTCTGTATCAACCCGTAAATCCACATGATGTTCACGGAGATGTCTGCCAACCAATTGCGCTTCTTCTTTCGGCAATACATTGCTCCAGAAAAAATTTTCGCGCACTAAAAGAGTAACAGGAATGTTTCTTGTCCTCAGCATTTCCGCCAGTTCCACACCAATCAACCCACCACCAACGATAACACCACGTTTTATGCCCTCCGTGTATTGTTCTATATCTTGAAGATCTTGTAAACTTACCATCCCACTCACACCTTTCAAATCTTGTCCCGGCCAACCAAATTTGTTGTAAGTGGAGCCTACGGCAATTATCAACTTGTCATAGTTCATTTTTCTTCCGTCTGAGAAAGTAAGCTGCTTTAATTCAGAGTCAATACCATTGACAAGTCCATTAACCAGATTGATCTTATTCTTTTCCCAAAACCAGTCTTCATAAGGCTTGATATGCTCGTATTTCATGTGGCCCATATAGATATACATGAGTGCAGGGCGAGAGAAGAAATGCTGACTTTCAGCTGAAACTACAGTAATGCGGTGGTCGCTTAATTTCCTGATGTGCCTCGCAGCGGTGATGCCAGCTATGCCATTGCCTATTATTGCTATTTGGCTCATGATGTTATTACTGTAGCAAGGTGTTTTTTTTTGCTTCAGAGAATGAAATACCGTTTATCTTGCTTTCAACCCATGCAATAAAGGCGAAATACCTTAAAGCAATGCTTTCATGCTCTTTTTTGAAAACAAGCTCAAGTTCTTTTTTGAGGTCGGAAAACAAATCCAAGGTTTCTTCTTTTGCATTGCTTCGTTTAGTAAGTTTTCTCATGTAGTTTAAAAAAATCATTTCGAACTCGTATGGCAGGCTATTTTCTTTTTTGAGTTTTTTGTAAAATCTTGAAGTTGTTACAAGTAAATAATTCAATAATTCGAATTTTTCTAAATCAAAAATAACAATGATTTGAAATAAACGGGTGAAATTATAGATGTCTTGCCTCAAGTCAATTTCTTTATCATTCATTATTTTGTTAAGCCATTTCAATGCATCCCTTTGTCTGTTTGCTCCAAAATAGGTATAGGCAATGTTGTAATACAAAAGAATTTTTTTCTCCATGCTGATTTTGCTGTCATAATAGTTTAATTGCTCAATGACTGTTGGAATAATAGCAATGCCTTTTTCATATTCTGCCATTGCATCATAGGCAATTAGTTCAGCCATATAGGTTGAAGTAAAGAGGTGTATTTGAATATCTATGCTGGAGAATTTGTGTTGAGTCTTCAACATTTTCATTTTTTCTATAACAGCGAAAAAGGGGTCAAAATCTTGTGCATCAATATAGCAATACAAAAGGTTGTTTAAGCAATTGATATACTGTTTAGGGCAATCTTCAATTAGCACAGGATGTGATTCAAAAACCTTAGCTGCTTTCGAAAAGTTTTCAAATGATGTTTTGTAGTTAAGTCCTATTACTGCCCCAATGCCTTTAATGCAGTAGTTGATTGCCTCCGCCCTTTTCGAAAGCAGCKCGTTTTTGTTTTTTACCAAAGGATGAGCAAGTGTTTTTTTGACAAAAGCCAAATCTTTGTCATTTCTGGTGAAWCCTTCTTGTTTAAAGATCGAATTGATTTTTGCRAAAAGCTTCCTGTATTCTACAAAGTTTTTCAGTTTGTCAAGCACTATTTCCTCTTCCTCAAACAAGTCGTTTAACGTTTTTGAAAATTCATCTTTAACAGATTCTTCTTCGAGGAGTCGTTTTTCGCGGCTTATTAAGTCAAAAGCGTAGTAAAAATGTTCATTTTGCAGGGCCAGTTTTTTGGCTTTTTCGATACGTTTTAAACAATCATTGTAAAGCGCTTTTTTGTATAATATATCAATGTTTTGAATTTCGATTTGCAATTTGGATTTTGCAGAACTTTGTGCGTGATATCCTCTTAAACTTTTAAGAATAAGGTGATAAAGCTGGTTTTTCTCAGAAGGAAAATGTTTTATAAATTTTTCGTTTCTGCAATAGCGCTTTATTTCGGCTTCATTATATTCTTTTCGCCTATCTATGGCATCAAATAATTTCACATAATTCTTTTCTCCTGCCTGAACTGAYGATAGCATTTTAAARTATCTTTTTTCYGTTTTGCTAAGTGACTTGATGAGTTTGAAAAGCTGATCCGTTGGTTTCGATGCCATCTTATTCATATATTTCTGCACTGGGATAAAAGGCCGCCCATGCAAACCAGTATCCCATAAAAGAGGTCGTTGCAGTTAATTGTTCGCCTGCTCTTGGTCCCGATACCCCCTTGCCAAAGACATCCCAGCGAGTGCCTTCATTGTCTTTCATTATTATAGGAAGCGAATCCTGAACCGCAGCAAACGTCAACAAAGTTCCGTTTTTTAATTTACTATTAAATGAAACAATGATATTTTCGCTCTTACTGCCGGCAATTACCAGTGGAATAGCACCAAAATTATCTTCAACTACTTTTACACTATCTTTAAATTCTTCAATGCTGTAAACCTTTGCTTTACTATTAATAAGTATACCATGCGCCCGCTCTTTGTTAGGCAAACGTGAGTCTTCATTGTTTACAGGAAAAAGCAATTTGCTGTTATTGGTTATATAATCTCCATAGGGATAAGCGCCATAATTGCGATTATGCCCTGTGTTTTCTGAAACCACCTTTGTAGAGGGGTACATCTCTTTCCATGTTTTCCATGTTGTTTCAACGACTTGATAAGTTTCTACTTTTTCGCTTATTAATTCGCCATTCACGCAATCCAACCGCATTTGTGACCAATTGCTGTCTGTAGCCCTATCATAGGGAATGAGGTTGGAATTGTAGAGTACTCCAGAAACGCCAAACGTAGTGGTTGTGCCGTTTACTACCCTGTTCCATCCTATTCCTGTGCCTGTCAATGGGCAGTAGGTAATGGCTATTTTTTTTCCATTCACATTGTCGTTAATGATTTCATGCCAATCCAAAATACGATGTGGATATGCTTTGATGACACTACCCGAGATAAAGCCAATTACCAAATTATTATCTGTAAGGTAAGTTGCTCCAGAAGGATCCGTAAATGCTGGGTTTTCCAAGGCAGGAATTCCGTCTTTCCCCGGACCTCCATCTTTTACTTCATTTTTGGGAATAAGCCATTCTCCTCCTTTTTGCACTTTGTCTTTCTTGCATGCTCCAAGTGAGCATAACATGATAAGCAGTGTAATTAATTGATTAGCATACATCAGTTTTTAGTTTTAAGGGTTGTTGGAATAATATCAGTTTTTGGTTTTCTTGAAAAAGTATAATAAATTGCTGCTGTTGTTTTATAACTGGTAGTAAGCTGAGTGCCGTCCAGTTTTCTATAAATGGGAATATCGCCTGAAAGTCGCAAAGAAAAGTCAGGTGAAAAGTTGATATTAATCCCCGGCACAACATATACCCATTGCCCTCCTGAACTTGGAAATTTTTCCTCGTCAACAAGGTCTGCAGTTTGGTTTCTATATCTGAATACCAACATGGCATCCATAAGCATTGTTCCGACAACAAACCGATTGTTGAAGCCAAGATTAAACTGGAATTCATTTCCAAATCTATAAAATTGAGTTTCGTTGTAATGCCGGTTGGTTCCCGTATAACGATATATTGAAGTTGCAGTGAGTGAAAAATTGGGCCAAATAAAACCGGCTCTTGAAAAATAACTCCACAAGATGACATCCCATGCACCGCTGCCAGGTTGCATATCGGCTGGCAAGGAAAGTCCAATATTGTTTTTAAAATTTGTTCTTCCTATCGGAATCTTTGGGCCTGCCCCAACCAGCAATTGGCTTTTTGCATCAACATCATTGGAACTTAGCTGGTATTTTAACAATATAGCTCCGTCACCAAGACCTTGGGTATAGGTAAAGTCTTTTTTTTCAGAAATGGTTTTGATGGTGCGCTCTTGCCTTATAATGGATACCATTCCGGTAAGCGTAATTTTTTCGGTTAAGCCATAATTGACTTCAAACAAATTAGAATGTGTAGCCCTCCTTCTCGTATCATCAACCAGCAAAGAGGAATTATCAATTAGGTCGTTCATCGAATTAAAATCATAAGTGAGCAAAAACTGCCAAGACTGTTTTTGGCCTGATGAAAGCCCAAGGTTACTTGAAATCGGAACGCCCCCTGAACAACATGCTTGTCCAAAAAGTGCAGTATTTGAACTCAATAGAAGTATCAATACATATGTTACGATTCGGGACATTGAATTTTCAGATAAAATTAATTTGTTTATCCCCAAGAGAATGTCTTGCTATTGACAAAATAGTATTTTCAATACTTATAWCCCCAATATTTCGGCTAATTCYCTATAACCTGGGTTGGAATARGCAACGCCATCAATAACYARTGTTGGYACAATSCGTTTACCGTTGTTGATTTCGATTACTTTCTGTGCCATTTGCTCATCTTTATCAATGTCAATRGACTTGTAATCAATRTTCTTWGCTTTTAGGAACATCTTGGTTCTTATACAATCAGCACACCATTGGGTGCCATACATTACAATATTTTTCATCGTATCCTCCATTTTTATGTTTTGATTTCAATTTTAGTACTCGACAATATTTCTACCTCCCTGTCCCCAAAAGGTTCTCTGGCATTTTTTTTAACATAGCCGCGAATGGTATTATCTCTTTCAGCTATCAAACCCAGGATTTCGGTTTTGTATTCGGTAAAAAGCTCCCGCACAAATACACCAATTCTTTTGTCAGAAAAAAGAGAGTCATTCATYTTAAATTTGAGAAAATACTCTTTTAACTCATCGGCTTTGACAAACACATCGCCTGTAACCCACCTGTTTACAGTGCTTAATTGTATAGGATAGCCTTTTTTATCCATCGAAACCATGATCAAATGAACAAGATCTCCATTCGGCTTTTCGTAAAACGTATGAAAATGCCCATATTCCTTTTCCCTGTGTGCGTGAAAGAACACCCTATACCCCGTTTCCTCATCTAAAATTCCGCCATCAAAAGGATAGTGAACCAATGGGTTACGCTTGTATTTATTGCCATTCATCATTTTTAGCACTACATTAGAGCCTTCTGCCTGTAAAGACCTGATAACAGATAGTACACCTTTTGTGGCATAAGCTACCTTGTGTGAAACAAAACGGGTTGCAAGAGCTAAGGTTTCGCCCGAAAGGGCAACAAATGCCAATGCTCCGCTTATGTTTTTCAGGAAGTTTCTACGAGTAGGCATGGTCAATTGAGTTAAAGTTTGTTTTAGGTAAAAAGGCCAGCTCTTCGAAAAGAGCTGGCCTGAGTATTGTGTTTACTTATTCGGATTGCATGGGTTGCAAGTATTCTTCATTGCATTCTTCTTTGGACCGCATGGGTTACATTCGGCTTTGGAAGGTCCACATGGATTGCATCCTGCCATTGCTGCGCCCCCGGCATCAGAAGCAACCACATCAATGGTAATGCTAACTTTTTCATCCAGCTTGTAAAACAGCATCTGTGGTACGTTAATTCCGTAATCAGAAAGCTTAATATTAAAGCTTGCTTTCACACGCAACAAATTTCCCGGTTGTTTGCTTCCGGTCTTTTTATCGCCTTTAAAATAGGCAAGTGTAACCGGCACGGTCACCTCTTTGGTAACACCGTGAAGGGTCAACTTGCCAGAAGCGGTTGCATTCACAGCTTTGGTGTTCTCCAATGACTTTTTGCTTGCTTTTAACCCTGTGAGCATGAAGATTGCTTCGGGGTAGTTGCCGGTATTCAGATAGTTGGCGCTTCTCATGTGCTCATCACGCAAATCAATACCCGTTTTCAGCGAAGCTACTTTTACAATCACTTTGCCCTTTGGGTTTTTGGTGATGTCCTTCGGGTTAATCATCAATGTAGCGCTTACTTTGTTAGTAGTGCCTACAATGTTTTCGAGAGGCGCATCAGATTCGAACCGTGCATTGTTCCTGCCATCGTTGATGTCGGCAGTGAACGTTTGTCCAAAGGCAGCTCCGGATATTAAACCGAACAGACCTGCCACAATTAGTTTTCCTTTTTTCATTTTTATAGTTTTTAAATGATTAAATATTGTTTGATTGATGAATTGGACGAACAAGCAGAGAAAACCTTACAAAAAATTTTAACTTTTTTCTTGCACCTAAATATTTCACACTCATATATTTAACCTAAAGCAAAGGCTGAAGTTGTTTTTTTGAATTTGGAAATAAGATTTTCATGATTCACTTTTGAGCAAATCATGGCTGAAGTTATTGAAACGAATGTTGCTTATATTTCCTTTATTGAAGGGGGGATCATTAAAGTAGATGGAAAGACAGATGCCCATATAGAATTGGAAGATATGGACGAAAATTATGCTGTTTTCAAAAAGTTAGTTAAAGATAAAAAGGCACCCTTTCTCGTCAGTTTTGGCATTAATGCTTCAATTACCACTGAAGCTCGGGAGAATTTTGCAAACAAACAACGTTCACAAATCAAGAAAGCGGAAGCGTTTGTAGTAAAGCAATTGCATCATCGCCTTATTGCTAGTTTTCACATCAATCATTTCAAGCCAGCAATACCGACCAAAGTTTTTAATTCTGAAGAAGAAGCGAAGCTGTGGTTAATGCAGTTCGTCTAATCTGCCATCTTTTCTAACAAGGAGATATCCCGTATCAAGAATTTCGTACGGTCAACATAGTGAATGATGTCATCCCTTTTCAGCTCATTAAGAAGCGTAGTTGCGGTTTGCCTTGTTGTGCCGATAATGTTAGCCATTTCCTGTTGAGTCAGGTCGTGTTTCACTAATATTTCATGTCCTACTTTTTTGCCCATATCACGAGCAAGATAGAGTAAAAAATTCGCCAGCCGTCCCCTTATCCCCTGAAATACAAAGCTGTAATGCTTTTGCTCGGCATCCAGCAAGCGCTTTCCAATAACTGTAAGTATTTCAAAAGACAGCGTTGCGTTTTTCTTAAGCAATTTCTTCAAATCATCGGTTTTAATGAACCCAACTGTTGAGTTCTCTAATGCCTGATAGAAAAAGCTTTCGTTGGCATTTTCCAGAATAGAGAGTAAGCCGAATATTTCACAGGGTCTTAAAATCATTGAAATCAATTCCTTTCCCTCATCAGAAAATCTCCCACCCTTCACTCGGCCTTCCTTCAAAACATAAACGTAATTACATGGTTCACCAGGGGCTTTCACATACTTACCTTTACCGACTTTTCGAATAGCGCATCTTTCGTCCAGCCACCTGTTTTCTTCATCATTGAGCGTACCAAAAAGTTGCATATCGGTAAAGCACGTGTATATGGTTTCTTCTATCATTTTTAAACAGTCACAAAATCAAACGGTAAACTTTGCAAAGATAAACTCTTCATTTTCTAAAGTCAAAGAAAGGGCCAGAGTTGCCTCCGGCCTTTCTACAATAACCCAAAAAATCAACCATGAAAAATTACGCGAAAGCCGCGTTTTGGGTTTTTGCTTCGAACTTGCCTGTCACTGCGCCAAGTACTGAGCCATAAACAATGTGCCCGAACAAACTTCCCATCACCATCATCATAGGGGCAGGGGTATTGGCAGAAAAAAATCCAGCGCCCATCATGGGCATCACGAGCAATTGTGCCATCAGGAACGGAACAAGCCCAAACAGAAGACCATTTACCAAGCTGCTGCCAGGAAGTTTACTACGCAACATCTTTACATAAATAGCTGCCAACACTATACCTATCATGAAATGTGCTGTCCACCCGAGAGCTACAGGAATTCCCATAAAGCCAGCCAGCATATTGCCTATTGGCATTTTGGGCATGCCCATCAACGGAGCCATTATCATTAACATAGTCATTACCGTTGTAGCTATTAATCCGCCAACTACGATTATTTTTCCTTTTGTTTTCATTTCTTTTGGTTTTATGTCCCTTCTTATCATTCTAAATGAGGTCGAAGAATTGGGACCGGTTAACATCTTGTTTTCAAAAGGAATAGACGATTGAGATGACAAAACCTTACATAACAGATGCTTTTTGTCACAAAGCCGACAAATTAACATCCGTGAAGCCATTAATTTTATATTCTATTCACACCTACTAATTAACTTGAAGGGGTTGAAATCATGAAATTATTCAAAGTAATATTGCTGGCTGCACTACTTACTGTTAGCACCAGTTGCACCAAGGAAAAAGTAGCCACAGAGCAAAGTAAAGAGCAAGAAACAGAGCCGATTGATCCATGCGCACAGCAAGCCCCATTAACAATACCTGCCTGCCAATCTTCGATTATCCAAAACAACAAAGTATTTATAGAGAATGAAAAAAAATGGCTGTGGGGCGGAAACAATGATGACTGGCATTTTGATATTACTTGCTGGACGCTCAATGAGTGCCAGTTGAACTACGGTATTGGTAGGGAAAAGTTCAAAGCACTTACTGAACCCAAATATGTTTCGGTAAATAGTGCAAGCTCATCTTACAATTCTTCCGACCGCTTTATGATTGTTTACACCAATCAAGAGCCCAAAGTTTATTCTATACGTTTGCTCACTTCACATGAAGTAATAAATGACGTAGTTGACGGCCAGCCAATAGCCGTTGCTTACTGTGTATTAGCAGATTTGGCAGCAGTATATACCCGTATTTACTGCAATAAAGAAATCACATTTGCTTTGTCTGGATATACTTATTTCGACCCTGAAATATGGAATGGCTTAGATGCGTTTGTATTTTGGGACAGGGAAACGGAAAGCTTGTGGTGGCCATTAATAGACAAAGGGGTTTCGGGATTGATGAAAGACGTTAATCTGGAAAAATACGATGAAACCAAATGGGCAGAAATAACGTGGGGGGATATTGTTAACAAACACCCAGATGCATTGGTTTTAGCTTCGGGACAAACAATGGATGTTCCTGAAAACTGGACAAAATACCAAGAAAGTGACTTAAATTGTAATTGAAGCCGAATTAATAAAATTACGCGCTTTAACACCGTTTATTCACGCAACTATTCCAAACCAAGCTCTTTTCGCAAAACGATGTCTTTTAATTTGTTTTTTCGCCAGTAGTCGATGTTGAGAGTTTTGTTTTTTACAGCCTTGGTGGTGAGGGTTTTGGCGTTTTCCCCCCAGCCGCTTTTGCGGGTTTCTTCCCATGCTGTGATTTCATACGGAAACGCTTTGTTGAAATAAATCTTTAAAACACGTCCTGATTCCTCATATTTCAATTCATAGATTGCTTGCCCTTCTTCTTCGCTTAGCGCAGCTGTTGCCTTTTCTGCCTCAAACTTTTGATGCGTTAGCCGCTGTGCCATACCGCCTGGAATTATTTGAATACTGCCCGTTGGCAAACTTGCCGGATTGATACGGATAAGCGTCCATATTTCATCTTCAAGCAAGGCCTTGGGCAATTGCATAGTTTGCTCGCCTTCCGATTCAAAATAGGAATGCAGTTGCACATCGTAACCCTTTTCAGTCAAGTCGAGTTGCGTGAAAGTGTGTCCGCACCATTCCTGAGACGAAGAGGTTGTCTTTAATGAATTGGGATGTTGTTTTAAATCAATTGGTGTGAATACTGAATTCATCATGGAATAGGGGTAAATACCGGTGGTGAATTTTTTTGAAGTATTCAATTTGAGAACTTTCACAGCATCACTGCCAGCTGCCGATGGGTTGTCGAGCTTTACGTGTTTCTTTTTGGAAAAATCTTCGGTAACAAAAATAAGCACGGCATGGCCTTGATGTATTTCACCATAGCGAGCCTGTTCTAATTTATAGCTTGTTATTTCTGCCTTGCCCTGATACCAGTAAGTGTTGAATTCTTCATTAACAGGTGCATCTTGAATTTCTGCTGGATGGTTTATGCATCCAACAAGGGTTAGCATAAGTAAACTGTTCATCTTGATTAGTTTTATTTTTTCAATGTGATTTTGAAATTTTGATGTGTATTTCATCATCTTTGGTTTTCCGTTGCCTTTTGGTCTTTTACGCAAGCAAAGTAGCTGAGTAGCATATGAGGCTTCTACAAAAAACCTAATTTTCTTCAGAACCTTTTTTCAGTTCTGCCTGCAATATTTCTTGCATACGTGCTTTGCGGCTATCTTCCAGCTTACAATCAGGAAGGCACTTATCGGAATGTTGGTGCTGATGGTTGATGTTTTCTGAGAGAAAAGTGCTCTGTTTTTTGAACAAGCGGCAATACTTACAGACAAGCAAATGGAACTGCATTTTAATTTTCTCACTGAAAGTGATAGTGCCGGACATTTCTTTTGTAACAAGAAAAGTAGCTTGCTCACAGTTCAGCATCATTATTTGCATTAGTTTTTTCATCATCAGTCTATTTTTCGATAAACCAGTTTTTGCTCATGCAATCCCGCAATTGCAATTTTGAGCGGTGCATGATGACCCAATAATTAGACGAACTGATGTTTAATTCCTTACAAATTTCCTGTGCGTCAAAATCTTCCATGTTTTTCAGTGTAAAAACAGCAGCCCATTGTTCAGGCAAGTTTTCCAGGCATTGATTCAATATGGTGTAGAATTCTATTTTTTCTACAGGTGTTTTGTAATCTGTATCCCAAAAACCGGGACGTGCATCAACTTGCCACATCCCTTGACGGCTGCCTTCGGTTTCAAAGAAAGTGTTCGGATTTTCACTGTCTTCATCAGCGCCAATACTTATCTCGCTTTGGGTAGATTTTTTTTTGTAATAGTCAATTATCTTGTTTTTTAGTATGGAAGTGAGCCATGTTCGCTCTGTGCTTTTTTGCTGAAAACTGTCCTTTGCTTTTATGGCGGAAACAAAGGTGTCTTGCACCAAATCTTCAGCGACCTCTTTTTTATGTACTCGAGCAAATGCGTAGACAAAAAGATAGTCTGAATAGAGTTCAACCCATTGAGAAGGTTCACTTTTTGTGTGTTGGCTGTTGTGTGTAGATAAATTAGCCACAGTGCGAATTTATGCGATTACCTTTTATCGGCAAAAGATTCCTTCGGATGCTGAATTAATGTTTTGTAAACATCAAATATTTTTTGTGGTGATGCCCCGAGCCGGAACATGGAGAACACAATGAAGTTGGCAAAGCTGACACGTAAGTAACTGTTCATTTCATATTTTCTTGCCGATACCAACACGTCATCTTGCATGATTTTGAATAATGCTTTTTTACGCGCTTTTTTAATGAAATCGTATTCTTCCATAATGACATATTTTTCGTCATAGCTGCCAAGCTCTTCGAAGATTTTTCTCTTAACAAATAGTGTTTGGTCTCCTCCTCTAAAAAATATTTTATCAAACCGAGTAACCCAAGAGTTCAACTTCAGAACTTGTTTGTCTGAATTGAATTTAAAGCGGTAACAGCCAATCTCATATCCTTCATTTATTGCTTGTAAAATGTCTTTTGCGAAAGATGCCGGTGGGGTCGTATCAGCATGGACAAAGTACAGCACCTCGCCTTTTGCTGTTTTTGCCCCGGTATTCATCTGAATTGCCCTGCCTTTAGGAGAAGCCAAAACCTTTGCGCCTGCTCTTTCTGCGACCTCAACTGTTTTGTCTTTGCTGCCGCAATCAACTACTATAATTTTTTCAGCAAGATGGTTTTTGGCATTTTCATAAAGATAACTAACCAACCTTCCTATTTGTTTTTCTTCGTTGTATGCAGGAATGACGATGCTAATTTTCATATTGCTTATTCGTTCAACTCCCACCCGTATTCCAGGTAACTGATAGTTGCACTGGCAGATATTTTTGTTTCTGAATAGCGATTGAGGAATTCAATTAAAGTGCCTTCTTTAGTGAAATCTCCTTTAAACCAACTGAATATTTTTGACAGATGTACCTCATCAGGTGAAACAATCTTGTTCCTTATGCCGCTATTGATGAATTTTTGTGCCTGCTCATCGAGTTGAAGGCTTAGTTTTTGGGCTGTATATGCCTCGTTGCGAAGCGGTGGACATGAAACAGAAGCACAGTTGACCGCAAAATGAATGCGAGGCTCGTTGTGATTTTTTCGTAATGTGCCATGCTCAATCCTATTGAGATCGTATTCTTGACCCTCAATATTGATGAATTTAATATCCCAAACAGTATTTACAAAAACAATTCCTCGCTTTATATCCTTGATGCTTTTTAGCGGGTAATTGCGGATGATTAATTGCACGGTGAAGGCATTATAAGCGTTTATCCAATAGGCAATTTGTTCTTTTTCGCTCCAGTTAGCATCATTGGGATGATTGGCCGAAAGCAAAGCAATGTACTTATTGAATTCTAAACTATCTTTAATAAAACCCTTGTAATTGGTATGACCATCAGCAGTTACGTGTTTATTTAGCAACTTGTTCCAAGTTGCGTGTGAAATTGGTTTTGAATCTGACAATACTTCTTCTGTGCAAAAAGCACTGCAAGAAAGCATTTGTGTGCAAATTACCAATGTTGAAATAGATAGAGAAATAGCGGTTAGTTTCATGGTCCTAAATTTAATTGATTTTTAGTAATTTAGACGATTATGCGGTGATTTCCTTACAAAAAATCTATAATCAGGCCATAAGTCACTAAAAGGCTTCCCCGAAAGTGAGGTAGTATCCCAGTCCGTCTTCGGTGAGTCCGGCATCAAGCCGCACATTGATTTTCTTTTCTTTATTGAGCAGAAATCGAATCCCCAAGCCACCAGTGTGTTTGAACTTTGCAAGGTGCAAATTAATACAAGAAAAAGTATGAAGGCTTTATTTGCCAATTTTGATGTAATCCAAATATGAAACGGAAGATTCTCCTGTGTTGTCCGAATCATTCATAAACCCGATGACGGCCTCCTGAGGTGGGTTTTCCCCAAATGCACTTCGATAATCTTCGAGAATGTTCAGATTTTCTTCAAGCCATTTTCCACAATTTGTGCAGCCCTGCTGTTTAATAATGATCTTTCCACTAGAAGGCGGATAGGGCGTAGGGTGTATTTTCCCAATATGTTTCTTATTTGCCCAAACGTAGCGCAACATACTGTGTGGCGGTTCTCTGCCAATTAAGGTTTTCCATGATTTATAGCTTATTTTATCGAAAAAGTCCATGCTGTCGGGTTGGTATTTGAAGGCAACGTAAATTGTAAGGGGGTAATCATCTCCTGTCATCGAAGTCAAATCACCATTTTCATAAACATTTTCCACTTTCCAGCGCCACTTCATTTTGGGGTTTTCGTAAACGTTGAATTCCTTATTATACATCATAAGAGATGCTGAAGTATTGCTTTTGGCTTCTAAATGGCTGGTGCTGTCGTCAGTATAAATAGTGTATTTAGTCAGCTTGTCATAAATAGCGATCTCTGCCCAATTTGAAAGGGACTCGAATTCTTCGTTTATGATGTAACTGCTTAATGACGGCTTATCTTGTGCTTTGCCGAAAAATGAATTGAGAAAAAGTGCCATTAAAACAGTACAGCGAGTACCCAGTAAGTAAAAGCGCTTAAACATGCAGCAACAGGAAGTGTCAACAACCATGAAAAGAGAATTTTTAATATTGTTTTGACATTGGTTTTTTTTGTGATCATTCCTATTCCGAAAATTGAGCCGACAGAAACATGCGTAGTTGAAACAGGCATCCCATGAATGCTTGCCGTGGTTACCAGAAGCCCTGTAATCAAATTTGCCGTAAATCCTTGTCCGTGATTCATCGGGGTGATTTTTTTACTCACTGTTTCGCCTACTTTTCTGGAATTAAGCAAGCCTCCAAACGCGATGGCAATTGCTATGATAACCATGCCCCATTCGATGTCTAAAAAACTGACAACCAACAATAGCCCCATGATTTTCGGAGTGTCATTCAGGCCCCTTGCAAAACTGACTACCCCAGCGCTGATGTAATGTGCGGAATCCAATAATTGCTGGGCTTTAAATCCTAAAAAAGCACCTTGATAAACTTCGGTACATTCTTGTTGCAAGCCAACTTTTACTGTTTTCTCAACAGTAGTAACATCGGCTAAAAAATTATCTGCCGTGCTGATTTTTGTTACCGGTTGAAGTTCATCGCCTATACAAATACAAGTTTCCTTAGTAACCCCCATTGATTTTCGAAGTTTTCTAAAAATGAGATATGCCACCAAGCTCAATACGGCTGCCATTAGCGGGCTAATCAGCAAAGGCATGAAGAATGTACTACCGAGTTTGGTGAAATTAAAGGCACTGCCAACAGCAATTACACCACTTCCGAATAATCCCCCCACCAAGCTATGTGTAGTGGAAATAGGCATGCCTATTTTTGTAGCAATAAATACTGTCAATGCAGCGCCAAGAGCAATGGAGGTGGCGAACTCTGGCGCCTGAACCAGCTCCGGTGAAACCAGCCCCTTACCTGAAAAGTTTTTGACTAATTCCTGAGCAAGAAATATGGCAGCTACCGAGCCGAGAAAAGTGGTTGCAGTAGCCCAATTGATAGCTTTTTTGAAATGGGTTGTATTGCTGCCAAATAAAGTGGCGACACCTTTAAAATTATCGTTAGCTCCATTTGAATAAGCTAAAAAGCAACACGCAATTAAAAGAAAAATCAACAACACTTCCCAAACATTTTAGTAAAAGTATGTATGTTGGCTTTCTGAAAAAGTCAAAGCAATGACAGTTGGGAGGAATTACTTGCATTTAATAGAAAATAAAGCAGTCAGTCGCTGCTAACATTAATATTTTCTGTCATAACTGTGAAATTGTGATGTTGTAGTTCGGCTTTTGTGGAGATCTCTTTTCAGTTGTTTCATTGATGAAAGATTTAAAGTTTTTAATGGGTACTCCAACAGCATTTTTTATTTTTAGTGCATGAAATCACTTAAGGGAGCTATATTTATTTTAGTGGTTGGATGTGTCATGTCATGCGCAAAAGTTAATGTTGAACCAACACCGGTTTCTCGTTGCGACAGCTTAAATGTGAGTTACAGCGCTTTTATAGCGCCTTTATTTGAGCGCTCATGCGCCACAGGTACTGGCCCCGGAACAGGGTGTCATGATGCCTGGATCTTTAATTATAAATCTGTGCATGGAAGAGTGATAGATGGTACGCTAAAACAACAAATAGTCATCACCAAAGACATGCCTCCTCCGGGAAATAATTTTCAAATTCCTGCCCTTACTGCTGAAGAAATAGAAAAAGTGGATTGTTGGATACAAAAAGGCGGGCCGAAAAATTGATGTCTTTTTTGTGATTTCTTAACTTTAATAAATGATTGAAAAAACGTTTTCTTTGCTTATCAATACTTAAACATGACAACTTCTTTGGTCATCATATTTCTCGGGCTGCTCATTTTTGGGGCGCATTTTTTCAATGCCCTCTTTGACCGCACAAAAATTCCAAATGTGTTGCTTTTGTTGCTTATCGGGGTGGTTATCGGGCCTGTTTTGGGATTTGTCAGGCCGGAGCATTTCGGAGAAGTCGGGGTAATTTTCAGTACGCTGACGCTAATCATATTATTGTTTGAAAGTGGAATTAACCTACGGCTGCAGCAATTGGCGCAATCCATTGGCTCGGCCTTTCTTTTGGCGGCATTCAATTTTTTGGCCAGTGCGGTCATTGCAACGTTGGTGGCCCATTCGTTCACTTCGCTTTCTCTAATCAGTGCGACTTTCTTTGGAATCATTGTGGCGGGCACTTCTTCGGCTGTGGTGATACCGATGATCAATCAATTAAAAATGAATCAGAGGGGAGCAACAATACTGTTGCTGGAGTCGGCACTTACAGATGTGCTTTGCTTAGTCATCGGGTTGGCACTGTTGAGCAGTATGAAAAAAGGCATTGTTGAGCCGAATGTAATTATCTCCACTATTTTCAGCTCCTTCATTATAGCCATGCTTTTTGGAATTGCAGGAGGCATAGTGTGGTCGTTGCTGCTTGAAAAAATCAGGCAAATTCGTAATTCTACTTTCATGAACCTGGCTTTTGTTTTTATTGTTTACGGGGTCACCGAAGTCCTCGGCTTTAATGGGGGTATTGCCACGCTGTCTTTTGGCATTGCTTTGGGAAATGCTTTTCTTTTTCAAAAAACATTTCTTCGAAAAATCATTCCTGCCAAGGAGTTGCTCCCCACAGAAAAAAGTTTTTTTGCCGAATTGGTTTTTATTCTTTCAACCTATTTTTTCGTGTATGTCGGGGTTTGCATCCAGTTTGGAAACCCCTTGATTTATCTCCTGGGGCTGTTGATTGTTGCAGCAATCATTGCTATCAGACCCCTTTCGATCAAAGTGTTTATCAAAAGCAAAGAAATGACCTTCAAAGACCTCTCCATCATGGCTGTGATGGCGCCAAAAGGGTTGGTGCCGGCTATTCTTGCTTCCATTCCCTTGCAGCTCGGCTTAGCCGGTGGGCAAACGATTCAGGACCTCGGCTTTTCGGTGGTATTGCTAAGCATTGTGGGCTGTGCTATTTTGGTCATAGTGCTGAGCAGAGATGCTACTTCGGTAGGCTTGCTCAAAAGTTTGCTGCTGTTGAAGTCCTCCGATCAAGAGGAAATTGAGGAGGAAGAATTTATTGAAGAAATCGAAGAGGCGGTTAAAAAGGCGGAAGAACATCAATAATCAACGGTGCTCACGGCCTTTCCTCTTTCAAAAACCGTTTCGCGGTATAATTCCCCGTTTTCGTTCCAAAACAGCCACTTTCCATCCTGAAAATCATGGATGAAATTGCCCTCGCTGGTTTTTTGGTTATTAGGGTGGAAAAACGTCCAACGGCCATGCAGCAAATCATTTTCAAAGGTTCCTTTGCTGATGATTTTTCGGGTTTCATCATAAAAAATCCAGTTACCATTTTTTTTCCCGTTGAGAAGTTGCCCTTCACCCTTTTTGCCTGTGTAGAAATAAAAACTGCCGCTTTCGTAATAGCCTTCTTGGTTTTCATATGGGTTGAAACATGAACCAACGCAAAGAAACAAGACCGAAAAAGCAGTATATTTTATGAATCTATGCAAATGATTGTAATTTAGTACGACTAAATTACAATTTCTGTGGTGAAGTCAATTCAAACCATTTTGTTCAAACCGGTTGACATTTCTTCTCTTGTCTTTTTGCGCATGGCATTTGGGATTTTGGTGGTGTTAGAAATCATTCATTACACCTTCAGCCGTCCTTTTATGAGCGTGTTTTATATCGAGCCGACTTTTCATTTTAAGTACTATGGGTTTAGCTGGGTCCCCGATTTGCAAGAGACACAAATGAAACTGTTTTTATTCATTTTAGCTATCATTTACCTGTTGTTTGCCATCGGGTTTTTTTACAGAATCATCTCAATTGCTTGTTTTGTTGGGTTTTCGTGGTTGTTTTTAATGGAACGGGCAAGTTATCTAAACCATTGGTATTTGATTTGCCTGTTGAGTTTTTTGTTCATTTTCATTCCTTCGCACCGCAAGTTTTCTGTTGATGCATGGAGAAACCCATCCATCAAAACAACAAAAATTTCTGAGGTGTGGCTGTATGCGGTTTTGGTGCAAGTGTGCATTGTCTATGTTTTTGCAGCCATTTCAAAAATCAATGCCGAKYRRATGACCTTATCCAAAGTGCCTAGCGATCTGGAGCATTTGATCCAGCAAACCTGCAAATTGTTCGAAAGGCTAGCTGAGGATAAAGGTTTGGAAATTGCAATGGTCATCAGTCCTGATTTGCCAAGTTCACTCCTTCTTGATCCGGTTCGGGTTCGCCAGTGCCTAAGCAATTTAGTTTCCAACGCCGTAAAATTCACCAAACAAGGTAAAGTCACGATTGAAGCCTTCATCGGGTCCAATGCTGACAATACGCAAACCRTCACCGTGCGCGTAACTGATACGGGTATTGGGATGAGTAATGACACTCGCCAACAGGTGTTTTSCGCCTTTGTCCAAGCCGATAATACGATATCAAGAGAATTTGGTGGCACCGGATTGGGCCTCTCAATCTCGCACAAATTGGCACAACTGATGGGCGGCGACATCACGGTCGAAAGTCAAATAGGAACAGGTTCGCGCTTTACCTTTAGCTTCATAGCGCAACGGGCCGAGCCAAAAATATCTATAGAAAAACCCGCGACTAGCCCACCCAAATCCAGCCTTGGGGATTGCCGCATTTTATTGGTCGATGACAGCCCAACCAATCGCAAAGTAATCCGCACATTGCTTGCGCCCACCGGGGTTCATATTGTCGAGGCAGAGAACGGCCAAGAAGCCCTAAATCTATTACACCAACAAGTGTTCGACGTGGTATTGCTCGACATGCATATGCCAGTGCTAAATGGTCCAGACACCATCGCTTCCATTCGGATAAGCGGCGAAAAATGGCATGATATTGCGGTGATCGCGGTAACCGCAGACGCGACCATTGGCGAAWATGGAAAATACCAAGAAATGCAAATGGATGGCTATATCGGTAAGCYGGTTGATCAGCGAATATTGCTCGGCAATATATTTAAATCCTTAAGCAAACCACGCGGCATCCAACCAGCGCTCACCAAAAAAGCTAGCTGATTTGAGCTTGGGTTAAACGGGTGATCAGGTTCTGTAGCACGGTTTGTAAAGCGGCGGCTTTACCCGTGTCAAACTGTTCTGGCTGGTTTTCATCCATATAACAGGCTTGGCTAATTTCCAATTGCAGTGCGTGAACACCTTGGGCTGGTTTTCCATAATGACGGGTGATCCACCCGCCTTTGAAGCGACCATTTTGAACAAACGAAAAACCATTATCTTGTAGGCTTAGCATCATCAAATCTGCGAGTTGCGGTGCACAAGATACCCCATCAAATGTCCCCAAATTCAAATCCGGTAATTGTCCCGAAAACAACAATGGCAGTGTTGATTTAATCGAATGACAGTCCAGTAAAATACAAAACCCATGACGGGCACGGATACGCTCTATCTGGTCGGCAAGTTGTTGGTGATAGGGGTCGAAATAACGCGCCCGTCGTACGGCTATATCGGGGTGTTGCCCGTCACGGTAAATCCCGGCACCGGTAAACTCAGTAACCGGACACAATCCGGTGGTTGCTTGTCCGGGGTATAAATTTGCACCTTGCGGGTCGCGGTTTAGATCGACCACTACCCGCCCGTGCGTGGCTTGTAACCAGCTTACACTTCCGCGCGCAAATTCATATAGCTTTGGCACATGCCAATCGGTATCGGTAATTTTGCGACCCAACGGGTTCAATTGCGCCGCAACATCCGGCGGCACCCATGTTCCAGAATGCGGAAAATTCAGCAGGACACTGCCCTCGCTTTCCTCATGCACATAGAGCGGGTTTTCCACGATTAGTCCTCAAAAACACTTGGCAATAGGGTGTCGCTTTGCGCCATAAACGGTAGCTCGCCGTGCAAAATCATGTCTTTGACCACAGTAATATCCGGTGCCATCAACCGGTC
>NVWW01000144.1 GCA_002746335.1 Flavobacteriales bacterium
TCTTTATTGCCTTGCATGATATAAAAGTATCACTATCTACAAAATCATTAACTAAATTTGAATCCTATTTGTTAGCAAAGTTGTGCAACGGGCACAATACCTAAGGCCAATGCGGGTTTAGGTGGCGGGTTAGCTCCAAGTGAAAAAAATGAAAAGAGAAACAATTACCGCCATTTTATTGCTTGGTGCTTTGGACCGTGTATTGGCTTGTTCAGGCCCCGGAGCAGCAGACGCAATAAGAACCAGTATTGAAATTGGAAATTACTGTGCTTTTGGCTCAATAGTATTAACACTAATCTTGATCTGGATCAATCGAAAAAAGCGAACAAGAACAACAACAATTTTTCTAAGTATTTCAATTTTATTGACGGTTATTCATCCCGGATTTTGGTTAAGTGCCGTGTCGGGAGATTGTGGAATGCTGAGATTTTATTCCTCAATAGTGATAACCTGCTTTATAATGTTGATTTTACTTGTGACGATAATCATGAACAAAAGAAAACCAGCAGCTAACAATAAATAAAGTCAATTAAAACATGACTTTATTAAGCCCGTTACCACATATTTAAAAAAATAAAAACATATTTAAAAAGACTATTCTACCATATTTGGAGAATTATGACAAACAAAAAGTTTGATTTGAAAAATCATGGTGACGCAGTTGAAAAGGACAAATACGATTTAATTGAAGGTATTTTACCAAACTACAAGGACTTCTGGTCAAAATATATTGGACATGACCTGAAAGGGAACATTTGTCCTTCAAACATACAGGTCAAAAAAATTGAAGAAAAGAGAAAATATATTGGGCAGTTATTTTATTCTATAATGACTTTATTAATTGAACTTGACACTATTAAAAAAGAAATATTAGAAATAGATAACATAGACAACACAACCGATTATTTAAAATTGAGAAAATCATTAAGAAATTTCCTTAACACCTTTGGACAAATATTTGACAAGGAAATGAAAATTTTAAATCAGGTGTTTGACAATGATAAAAGAAAGAAAAGACAAGAAATCACCGAGACAATATATAAAGGAATAAGAAACTTTGAACAACACTCATCTGACATACCTATAATCATAGAAGATGATTTGGTTGTAATTCCCAATACGTTTTTCCTGACTGATAATGATCAACAATCCTGGTTTGAACCCATACATCAAAAAGGAGTTGTTTTTCTAACTGACTTTGTTGATGAAACATATAAATCATTGAAAAATCAGGTTAATAACAACATTGACATTGTTAAAAATAAATTTAAAGAACTGGCTCCCGATTTTAAGTTTAACTATCCAGACTTTGACCAACAACATGAAAATATACCATTCTCTGCAGTGACCGAGACATATAATTTTGTGACTGGTATATCACAGGAAGACAGACGGAAAAAAATAAAAAACGTGTCGTAACAAAGTATAAAATTCATTAAAACGAAATTTTATACGGGAACGTTACCAACCATTCATAAAACATGATAAGAACAATGTTTGAGCAAGTAAAAGCAAAAAAGTATAGATACATGTTGTGGATTTTCTTTCAGATCGTATCAACTTTATTAATGATTTCGGCTATTCTGTTTTGTAAAGTTGACGAAAATAATCCTTGGACTAACTTCCTAAAAATATTTCCCCCTTTGATTTTAGCTTCAGGCATTTATCTATGGCAACAAGGAAGATATTATTTTTTTGTATTTAGAAAATATAACGGTACGGTTTTCTGCGACCATCCTAAACGAAAAAGAGTTCCAAATCCAGAAAAAAAAGAACTAATTACTTTTAAGAATAGAATTTTATATCGAAACCGGAATAAACCATCTGATGAAGGAGAAATTGTCTTAGATTTAATAAATTTGAGGTATGGTAAAGGATTTCATAATATTTACCCCTTTGATGATAAAAAGAATGAAAATATAAACACTCAGGAATCAGAGAATATCCAAAATGCTGATTATGCTAATTCCGATCAATTCGGTTTCTCGCAGTTCATAGTAACAAAGGATAAAATCTTCGTTGAACATCCTTATATCAAGCCAAAAGAAAATAATTTGCACTATGGTGAAATTTTTATCAGGCATCTATTTGGGTGAGAGAATCTCTGAAAACATAAAATAAAGACTTTAAAACGGTTGGTAACAAAAGCTATACCTTAAAGATAACAAAATGAATAACTCAAAAACAGTTGAAGAATACATCTCTAATAATCGGAAATGGCAAAAAGCTTTAACATTATTGCAAGAAATTATTCTTTCAACAAAATTGGAAGAAACCGTTAAATGGGGTGGCCCAGTATATACATTCGAAAATAAAAATGTAGTTGGAATAGCTGGATTTAAATCCTATGTAGGTATGTGGTTCTTCCAGGGCGTTTTGTTAAAAGACGAGCATAAAAAGTTAATAAATGCACAGGAAGGAGTAACAAAGGCATTAAGGCAATGGAGGTTTAGTTCAGCAGAGGAAATACACAAAGAGATTGAAATAATCAAAGAATATCTGATAGAAGCAATTTCAAATCAAGCCCAGGGAAAAGAAATTAAACCAGTTAAAAACAAAACGCTCACTGTACCCGAGGAATTACTAAAACTATTATCCTCCGACTCAAATCTCAAAAATTGTTTTGAGTCTTTTTCATTATCAAAAAGAAGAGAATTTTCCGATTACATCAGCGAAGCTAAAAGAATGGAGACAAAACAAAAACGATTGGAAAAAATAAGATCGTTAGTATTGAATGGAGAAGGTTTACACGATAAATATAGAAACTAAACCATTATGCGCTGAAAGTATATAGGTTTATAGAAAGAAGGAATGAAATTCCTTTTACGCATTAGCGATAAAACGGCAGTAAACAGTTGGCAGTAAACAGTAAACAGTTGGCAGTAAACAGTAAACAGTTGGCAGTAAACAGTAAACAGTTGGCAGTTGGCAGTTGGCAGTTGGCAGTTGGCAATTTGAAGAAACTAAAAGTCTTGCACTGAAAGTGCATAGTTTCAACTAACGATTAAGACCAATAAAACCATTGACGCTAACAAAAAACAAACCCAATTAAAACATGCTGTTCTTTAAACCGTTAGAGGCAAATAAAACATAGAACCATGGAACAAGAAAAACTTACATTTTTTGAAAAAACCAATAATTGGCTGAAAAACTCAATCACAATCAGGCTACTAACAATTGGGATACTTATTTTGTTGTTATTGATACCGGTATCAATGGTGCAAGATTTAATAAGGGAACGTGAATACCGACAAGAAGGAGCGATAAGGGAAGTAAGTTCGAAATGGGGAAAGGCTCAAACAGTTATAGGTTTGGTTTTGACCGTACCTTATAATGCTTATACCAAAGTCTATGATGATGACAACAATAAGTACAAATTAGTTCAATCGAGAGAGTATGCTCATTTTTTACCGAATCAATTAATTATTGAGGGAGAGGTTTTGCCCGAAATGAGGTATCGGGGGATTTATGAGGTCATTGTCTATAATTCTAAATTAAAGTTAACAGGAGCTTTTTCATATCCTGGCTTTGAGGAGTGGAAAATAAAAGATGAAAATATTATTTGGAATGATGCATTTGTTTCGTTGGGCTTATCAGACTTAAGAGGAATTCAGGAAAATGTATCCTTCAAGTGGAATGATGAACAATATGATTTTAATCCCGGCATAGAAACAAATGATGTAATAAGCACCGGAATAAGTTGCCGTATTCCGATTCAACCAACAGATACCAGTTCTACAGATTGGAAATTCTCACTTGATCTTAATTTTAATGGTAGTTCCAGCCTGAATTTTATTCCTATAGGAAAATCAACTAATGTTTCAATCAAATCAACATGGGAAAACCCCAGTTTTGATGGTGCTTTTCTTCCTGACAATAGGGATATCAGTAAGGATGGGTTTACTGCAATATGGGATGTTTTACATCTTAACCGTCCCTATCCACAAAGTTTTCGTGGCGCAACTAAAGGAGTTTATCAATCGGCTTTTGGAGTAAATTTAATTGTTCCTGTGGATGAATATCAAAAAAGCATGAGGTCAGCAAAGTATGCTTCCATGTTTATCACATTGACATTTTTACTTTTCTTTTTCGTCCAGATTCTTAACCAAGTTAGAATACATCCAATCCAGTATATCATTGTAGGTTTAGCGCTCTGTGTTTTTTACACTCTTTTAATCGCTTTATCTGAGCATATATCTTTTAAAATCAGTTATTTGATTTCCAGTGTTTCTATTATAACAATGATTACACTATATGCACACAGTATTGCCAAAAACAACAGGTTAACCAAAGTGATTGGATTGATTCTGATGCTTCTTTATTTGTTTATTTATTCAATCATCCAAATGCAGGATTATGCGTTGCTAATGGGAAGTATTGGACTGTTCATTGTATTGGCAATAATTATGTACTTATCCCGAAAAATCGATTGGTACGCTATCCAACCGAAAAAAAATGAATAATCTGTCAATAACAATGGCTAGAAAATCATAGCCTCCATGCGAGATGACAATGCTTTTTAGGCGGAGCGTTGGCTAAGTGCTAAATTGAAAGTCAGCGTCTTGAAATCCCGTACTAATCATAACCGAAGCGTTGTAGGTAACCAAAAAAATACATGACAACAATTCGTCAAACCTTTTCATCCAGATTAACAACTGTTATTACGATGGTTGGAATATCTGTGGGCCTGGGCAATGTATGGCGCTTCCCTTATATGATGGGAGAATATGGCGGAAGCGCATTTTTATTTGTGTATTTGATATTCACAATTCTTTTTGCAGTACCGGCCGTTATGGCAGAATGGTCTTTAGGTCGATCTACAAGACAAGGACCTATAGGTGCTTTTACCGCAATGTGGGGTAAGCAGGTTGGGTTAATTATTGGATGCGCTTTGCTTTTAACTGTACTCGTAGCTGAATCCTATTACATTTTCATTATTGCAAATGTTGGTTATTCAACATTCTTCAGCACCCTTAATGGATTCGACAGCTCCAATATTCCGGTTTATAATAATTATTTAAACAACCCTTATCTTCAATATACAATATGTATTTTTTTGTTATTCTTATCATATATAGCAATCACCAGAGGATTAAAAAAAGGTATGGAATCGATAAGTAAAATATTTGTGCCCTTTTTTCTTATTGTCATGTTATTTTTAATTGTTTTCGCACTCAGCTTGGAAAGCACCTTTGAAAATCTTACTCAATTTTTAAAACCTAACTTCTCTGATTTAAAAGCAACTCATGTGTTTTCTGCATTGGGACAATCCTTTTTTTCACTTGGATTAGGAGGTACATTTTTAGTTGTATTTGGTAGTTATATGAGAGCCGAAGAAGATCTCACAAAATCTTCCATATTTGTTGCCTTTGGTGATGTTGGGGCTGCAATTATGGCTGGTTTATTTATTGTTCCAACTGTACTCGCACTTAATTTGGATATGAGCCAAGGACCTGGATTATTATTTGCCACCCTACCGGAATTATTTCAACGCCTACCGTATGGACAAATTATAGGGTCATTCTTTTTATTCGCTCTATTTGCTGTAACCTTTATATCAAGTTTAGCGGCTATAGAAGTATTGCTTGCTGGAATTGGCGATTCTATTGAAGAAAAAATAAATCGAAACAGACTAACTTTATATATTGTTTTTGCGATTGCCATTATTTTAATTCCAATTGCAATTGATCCATCAATTATTGGTATATTAGATTTAGTATTTGGTTCTGGCATGYAAGYTYNNGSNTARWSTATTAGCCATTTTAGCCATTGCATGGGGTCAAAAACGAGCAAAAATGTTAAAATCTGTTTTTGGAGCTGAAGCCAAACCGTGGCACACCCTCTACTATTACTGGGTGAAATGGTGTTTACCTACAGCCTTATTAATTGTGTTTGTTGGATATATTGTTTCTAAAATATAAAAGGACTCTTATGAAGGATAAAAAAAATAATTTAAAATCAGTAAATCAAGATTTTAGTAAATACGATCAAGTAGAAAAAAAACWAGTTTATAATTTATCTGAAGTTGAAGGCGAAGAGCAATATGATGAAGACTACGAAATAAAAACTGTTGACATGTCAGGATTTCTAACTGGTGATCCAAAGGAAATTGATAAAATTTCCCAACAACTTGGTGAGGCAATGGAAAAGATTGGTTTTGTAATTCTTACAGGTCATGGAATCGATACGAATCTTTTTAGCCAGGCAAGAAAAAAAATTATAGAATTCTTTGAAGACATACCAGAAGAAGAGCGCATTCCTTATAAAGCCAAGCGGCATGGATCTGTAAATCAGGGTTACTTCCCTATTAACGAAACAACCATCATTCATCCGGATTTGGTAAAAGGATGGGTCTTTTGCAGACGTGCGTTTAACATGAATAATCAAACTAACTTTAACGAAAAAGAGTTTTGGCCTCGTCCCGGATACGAACCTTTTTTCCGAGAATTATGCAAAGCAAATGAAACTATTATTTTACCCATTATGCAGGGCATATTAAGGTATTTAAAATGCGACCCTCACTGCTACGATAAAAAGCTAACCGAAACAAATTTTGGATTTCGTCTTAACTATTATCCGGCTGTAGATTCTGAATACCGATCAACGGGTGCCGGTAGAATGTTGGGGCATGAAGATGTTGATTTATTCACCATTTTACCGTCAGAAGATTTAGACGGCTTACAAGCGCTTAATCGAGAAAACATGAAATGGGTTAGAATAAATGCTCCCAAAGGCAGCATTGTCATCAATACTGGAGATTATATGCAACGTATAACAAACGACAGACTACCTTCAACGACTCATCGAGTAAGTTCTCCTAAGCAAAAATCTAAATATAGTAAAACAAGAGTTTCATTTCCAATGGCGGTCTATGTTTGGGAAGAAGAAATTCTTAATGTTTTACCTGAACTGGGGAAAGCAAAATACCCGCCTGTATCAGCAATCGAATTTCATACTAAAATTACCAGTAAATATTATGGTGACGAATATGCAGTGAATTCAATTAAGTAATGAGGTGTAAAATGGAAATCACACTGCTTTTGTTGTTTTTGAATATTTAGAAACTTGGCATAACAGAAATAAAAGACACGCTGCTTTAGGAGGATTAACAGTTTTAGAATATGAAGTTTTACATATTAATTAAGTATCGGCTTAAGGCTCCTGTTTTTTTCTAGTAAGTCCACCATGAATGCTGAAGTATAGATAGATAGGTAAAATAAATAACATTAGTGTTGCATATACAACATATTTTTGTATCTTTGTCCTATGAATGTGGCAAAGGCAGATAAAGACACTCTGAAAATCAATCCAAAAATGTGCCCGTTTGGAAGACTGACAATAATCTCCAGAAAGCTTGGAAAGTTGTTCAAGAAACATTTTAAAAAACTGAATGTAACCCAAAGTCAGGCAACAATATTATTAATGTTAGCAGAAATGGGAGAAATTTTACAAAGTGATATTGGGAAACATCTTGAACTGGAGCGCTCCACAGTAAGCCGGGACTTGGTGAGGTTAATAGATAATGGGTATTTAAACAAAACAGCAAGTGGAGTAAGTCCTACAATTAGTCTTACAAAAGAAGGCATCAAACTAGCTAAATTAGTTACCAATGAGTGGGGAAAAGGATATAAAGATTCCTTTCAAGTACTTGGCAACGAAGGCATGAATGCCGTGGCAACAATAGAGCAAACAATGAAGAGATAAAAAAATTTAACCTTTATGTTGTATATACATCACTTGAGTTATTATAAATCAAATCATGTCGAGAACAATGAACAGCGCCATTTTCGGCATGTTATTTAAAAAATTATTAAAACATTCATGAAACCACATAACATTATTACAGCCAGCTTGCTGCTTGGTATAACCATTTTACTCAACAGTTGCATTGCTGATTTGAGAACCCTAAGCATCAAAAAGAACGGTATTACTGATGAACCTGCTAAAAAGGGAAGAGAAATACTTAACAAGTCAGCAAAAGCTCATGGTATTGAGCAATGGAAGCAGTATAAAACTGCTGAAATGACTTACTCCGGAAAATGGAAACCTCCGGTTTCCTGGCTGGCTAAT
>NVWW01000145.1 GCA_002746335.1 Flavobacteriales bacterium
CTACAACTGGTCAAATGGGGCAACCACGCAAGACATATCTGGCTTAACAGCCGGAACCTACACGGTAAGCGTTACCGATGCCAATAGCTGCACAACAACTTCAAACATAACAATCAATGAACCTCTGGCATTAACAGCAACTATTGCAGGGACAAATGTGAGTTGTAATAGTAATACCGATGGTGCTGCCGATTTGACTGTTTCAGGCGGGACAACACCCTATTCCTACAATTGGTCAAATGGGGCTACAACACAAGACTTAACGGGATTGACTGTGGGGACTTACACTGTAACCGTTACTGATGCCAATAGCTGCCAGACCACTTCAAGTGTAACAATAACAGAACCATCCGTTTTAAGCGCAACTATTTCAGGAACTGATGTGAGTTGCAATAGCAGTTCAGATGGGGCTGCCGATTTAATCCCTTCAGGCGGAACAACGCCTTATTCCTATTTATGGTCAAATGGGGCAACAACTCAGGACTTGGTGGGATTAATTGTAGGAACATATACGGTCACTGTTACCGATGTAAACAGTTGCACAACCTCTTCAAGTATTACCATCAATCAACCTTCTGCCTTAACTGTTTCTACATCTTCGACCAGTGTCAGTTGCAACGGTGGAAATGATGGGACAGCAACAACTACTGTATCAGGTGGCATTACGCCCTATTCCTATTCTTGGAACACAGCGCCCGCCCAAACCACAGCAACAGCAACAGGATTAACGGCAGGAACGTATACCGTTACGGTTACTGATAATAATGGCTGTTCTGCAACCGCAACTGCAACCGTCAATCAGCCCTTGCCATTAAGTGCAAGCATTACAGGGACAAATATCAGTTGTAACGGTGCGAATGACGGTGCTGCCGATTTAACCGTTTCTGGTGGAACCATACTTTATTCTTATTCTTGGTCAAATGGAGCAACTACGCAAGATTTAACAGGAATTACAGCGGGAACTTATACCGTAACCGTAACCGATGCCAATAGTTGTACAACCACTTCAAGTATAACAATTACCGAACCAGCTACGTTGAACGCCACCATTTCCGGGACAGATGCATCCTGTCCAGGAATTTGTGATGGCGTGGCCGATTTAACCTCTTCAGGCGGAACAACCCCTTATTCCTATGATTGGAGCAACGGAGCAACTACGCAAGATTTAACTTCTTTGTGTGCGGGAACTTATTCGGTAACCATAACCGATGCCAACAGTTGTACAGCAATTTCCAGTATTATTATCAACGAACCGCCAGATTTAACGCTCAGCACGGGCAGCACTGATGCGTCCTGCGGTGGCGCTGACGGAACGGCAAGTGTGATAGCATCTGGCGGGGTTACGCCTTATTCTTATTTATGGTCAATTGGCGCAACAACCCAAAACGCTACAGGGTTAACAGCAGGAACTTATACCGTTACTGTTACAGGAAATAATGGCTGTTCAAAAACCGCCAATGTAACTATCAATGAAGCAGGCGGTCCAACAGGAACGATTGCAGGAACCAATGTTTCGTGCAATGGTGGTTCGGATGGAGCAGCCGACTTGACCGTTTCGAGCGGAACCACACCTTATTCTTATTCTTGGTCGAATGGTGCAACCACTGAAGATTTATCAGGACTCGTAGCAGGGCCTTATACGGTAACTATTACGGATTTTAACGGATGCCAGGCATTTCCAAGTGTTACCATTACCGAACCCGCTGCACTTTCAACTAGCATCACTGGCGTGGATGCCAACTGTGACGGCACTTGTGATGGCAGCGCAGATTTGCTGGTCAGTGGCGGTACGCCCATCTACTCTTATTCGTGGTCAAATGGCGCTACCACCCAAGACATCAGCGGAATTTGTGCAGGAACTTATTCTGTGACTGTTACCGATGCCAACGGCTGCCAAATCATTGACAATATAACCATCAATCAATCTATTGGTTTAACCTTAACCATTGCCGGTACAGATGTGAGTTGCAATGCGGGAAGCAACGGCACAGCCGACTTGACGGTTTCTGGCGGCACTATTCCTTATACTTATAGCTGGTCGAATGGAGCTACCACCGAAGATTTGGCAGGATTAACCCCCGGAACTTACAGCGTTACAGCCACAGACGCCAATGGTTGCCAAAACAATTCAAGCATAACCATCACTGAGCCACCAGCATTAAGCACTTCTATTATCGGAACTGATGTGAGTTGTGGCTCAACAAATGATGGCTCAGCAGATTTAACCGTTACGGGCGGAACAACAGCTTATTCCTATTCTTGGTCAAATGGCGCTACGACAGAAGATTTAACAAGTCTGACCGCAGGAACATACACCGTTACTGTTACAGATGCCAACGGCTGCCAGATAACCGATAATGTTACCATCAACCAATCATCTTCTATTTCAACAAGCATTGCAGGAACCAATGTCAGTTGCAACGGTGCTGCTGATGGTTTAGCTGATTTGACGGTATTGGGCGGCACTTCGCCATTCACCTACATATGGTCGAATGGCGCTACTATTGAAGACATTTCAGGATTGATAGCAGGAACATATTTCGTTACTGTTACGGATGCAAACGCATGTATTGCGGCAGATAATATTATCATTTCAGAATCCGCTGTAATGTCCACTACTTTTACGGTAACCGATGCCACTTGCAATGGAACCAGCGATGGGGAGGTTGATTTAACAGTAACGGGAGGTGGTACACCTTACAATTATTTCTGGTCAAACGGGGCTAAAGCGGAAGATCTGATTAATGTAACAGCGGGAACGTATTCCGTTACCGTAACAGATGTTAACGGTTGCCAGATAACATCAAGTACAACAATTAATCAACCAACTCCAATCACCGTAATAGTTGATATTCAAAACACTGATTGCGGTGTTGATGATGGGGAGCTTGATGTAGATGCTACTTCGGGCGGAGCCGGTGGATACAGCTATGATTGGAGCAACGGAGGAACCGGAACCTTTATTGGTTCTTTGTTTTCAGGCATTTATACGCTAACTGTCACGGACGCCAACGSMWGMRMTATGGNSWYATCNMTTTGTGGTAAATGAAGATGATGGCCCAACTGTCTTTATTTCGGCAAGTACAAATATCAGTTGCTTTGGCGGAAACAACGGAGATGCCACTGTTACTGTTTCAGCAGGAACAACTCCTTACTCTTACTTTTGGGATGATYCAGGAGCACAGACAACACCAACGGCAASCGGTTTAACTGCCGGCACTTATAGGATTGAAGTCATTGATGATAACGGGTGCATGGGGTTTGATTTCGTTACGCTCACAGAACCGRTGGATGTTTTTACCAATATTTTTTCAGTTAATGCAACCTGCGGAATAGGCAATGATGGCTGGCTGGATTTAATGGTTGTGGGGGGTGTAACTTCCTATTCATACAGTTGGTCAACTGGKGCCACAACTCAAGATTTAACAAATCTAAGTGCCGGAACTTATATTGTAACGGTTACTGATGCTAATAGCTGTCAAACGTTAGATAGTGTAACTATCATTGAAGCTTCAGACATAGTTGCCAACATCATCAGTTCAGACGCAAGTTGTAAYGGGGTTTGTGACGGAACSRCCGACCTGCARGYTTCAGGCGGGGTTCCGGGCTATACTTATTCGTGGTCAAACGGAGCCACGGCCGAAGATTTATTCTCGCTTTGCGCAGGAACATATACCATTACCGTTACCGATGCGAATACTTGCACAAACACCAATTCGGTATTAATCAATGAATTGGGTGTGATAACTACATCTATAATTGGTACGGATGCAAGTTGTAATGGAGTTAATGACGGTACAGCTGACTTAACTGTTACAGGCGGAATACCTGCTTTTAGTTACAATTGGTCAAACGGAGCAACCATTGAAGACCTTACAGGATTAACTGTAGGAACCTACTATGTAACCGTTACCGATGCGAATAATTGCCAAACGCAGGATACCGTAATTATCAGCGAGCCAGCAGCAATAAGCTTCACGCTTACGGGAACTGATGTTACTTGCAATGGAGCCTGTGATGGCGCTATTGACTTACAGTTGCCTTTGAATGTAGCTGTAGTTTGTGGCGACCCTGCTTGCACCGATGCCAATAGGGACGTACCGATGGTTAACTACCTGCAAGATTCGCTGGGACATACCATTACCACTTTTGAAGATGTCAACACAGGCTGGAACACTTCCAATTACGATTTAGTGGTTATCTCTGAGTCAGCTTTTTCAGGAAATACGGCTTGGCTGAAAAACGAGCAAGTTGGTATTCTAACTTTGGAAGGGATGACCTTTGACGACCTTGAATTAGGCACAGGAGGCAGCACTTTGGGCGGTGCAGATACAGATATTGATATTGTGGACAACACCCATTTCATCACTTCGTCTTTCCCGACAGGAGTGCTTACCGTAACCACTTCAATTTTCAATCTTGGGTTTATGGAAGGCTGGGCAAACAATGTCACCAATCTWGCACATTACGCTTCCGATGTAACACTTTCCAAATTGCTTTACGTTGATCAAAGCGGCATACTGGAAGGTGGTGTTAACACTGCTGCGGGAAGAAGAGTTTTCTATGGCGTCCGCTATTTCAATAATTTGAACATGGATGGAAAAGTGCTCTTTGATCGTTCGGTGCTTTGGGCGGCATCAGTTAGCTACAACTGGTCAAACGGAAGTACGGAAGAAGACCTTGACAGTATTTGTGCGGGAACTTACATTGTAACTGTAAGCAATTCCAGCGGATGCCAAAGCATTGACAGCATCAATATTAACGAGCCGCCTGCTTTGGTTGCAGCAATTTCTGGAACAAATATTAGTTGCAATGGCGCTAATGATGGCGCTGCCGATTTAACTGTTGCAGGCGGGGAAACGCCCTATTCCTATAATTGGTCAAATGCTGCCACAACGGAAGATTTAACAGGACTTTCAGCAGGAATATACAGTGTTACTGTTACCGATGCCAATGGCTGCACCGACATTGCAAGCGTTACGATTACAGAACCTTCAACACTTACTTCCACTACCCCTACCACCGATGTGAGCTGCAATGGTGGTAGTGATGGCACCTTATCAATCAGCCCAAGCGGGGGCACAACTCCATACAGCTACAATTGGTCAACGGGGGCTACAGCCCAAACGATAACAGGATTACCCGCAGGAAGTTATTCGATAACCTTAACCGATGCTAACGGCTGTACCAATGTCCACAACCCGACTATCAATGAACCTGTCGCTTTAACATTAACCACCAGCACTACTGATGCGAGCTGTGGAAACCCCGATGGCTCGGCAACTGTTACGCCTTCCGGTGGAATAACACCATATAATTATTCATGGAGCAGTGGTGGAACAACATCATTAGAAGCTGGGTTGGCTGTGGGTACCTACACCGTTACTGTTACCGATGCCAACAGTTGCTCGGAAACCGCTACCGCCACCGTAAACAATACCATTCCTATCATCAGCGCTACAACCACTGATGTGAGCTGCAATGGCAGCAGCGATGGCGCAATTGATGCTACCATTGCAGGCGGAGCAACACCATACAGCTATTTATGGAGCAATGGGGCAACTACTGAAGACATCAGCGGAATTGCAGCGGGAAATTATTCCGTAACAGCAACCGACAACAACGGCTGCCAAACCATCAAGGATACGCTCATCAACGAGCCCACTGCTCTTGGTTCGGTAGTTGCAGGAATAAATGAAACGTGTTTTGGTAATTGCGATGGAGCTGCGGATTTAATTATTTCAGGTGGAACAACCCCTTATTCTTATAATTGGTCAAATGCAGCGACAACAGAAGATTTAACTGCCTTATGTGCAGGCACTTATTATGTTACTGTCACTGACGGAAATTCCTGCCAGAAAATTGACAGTGTTATAATAGGTTCAGGAATGAGTTTGAGCAACGTATCAAGCGATGTGAGCTGCAATGGTAATTGTGATGGAGCAATCAATTTAACGGTTACAGACGGGACTCCAGGGTATTCTTACTTATGGTCAAATGGAGCGATTACTGAGGATTTGAACGGGCTTTGCCCAGGGACTTACACTGTTACGGTAACCGATGCGGCAAGTTGTCAGGACAACATTACTGTTGTTATCACCGAGCCTACTGCAATTTCGGCAAGTTTTTCAAACACCAGTGCAAGCTGCAACGGAACCTGTGACGGCTCGATTGATTTAACGGCAAGCGGTGGCTCGTCATCCTATGTCTATTTCTGGTCAACAAGTGCAACTACGGAAGATATTTCGGGATTATGCGCAGGGACTTATTCCGTAACCATCACCGATGCATCGGGCTGCCAGAATATTTCCAGCACAACCATTACCGAACCTTCGGCAATCACAACAACGTTAACGACCACCAATGTAACTTGCAACGGAGGAAGTAATGGCAGCATTGATCTAACAGCCACAGGCGGAACATCGCCTTACACCTACAATTGGTCAACCGGGGCAACCAGTGAAGATTTAAATGGACTGACCGCGGGAACTTATTCAGTAACAGTTACCGATGCTAATAGCTGCACAACAACGGCATTGACCACTGTGAATGAGCCCGTCACTGCGATAAGCGCGACAATTGCGGGAACCAACGTTTCCTGCAATGGAGGAAATAATGGCTCAGCTGATTTAACCCTTTCAGGCGGAATTTCACCTTATTCCTATAATTGGTCAAACGGAGCAACCACCGAAGATTTAACTGGGTTAGCTGCGGGAACTTATACCGTGACCGTTAATGATGCCAACGGCTGTCAGACAACATTGAGCGTTGCCATTACAGAACCAGCAGCATTAACTGCAAGCATAATAGGTACAGGCGTATCCTGTAACAGTGCAAGCGATGGCTCGGCTGACCTTACCATTTCAGGCGGAACGGCACCCTATTCTTACAATTGGTCAACCGGAGCAATCACCGAAGATTTAACAGGATTAGCTGCGGGGACTTACATCGTTACTATTACTGATGCGAACGGCTGTACAACAACATCAAGCATAACCATCAATGAACCGAATACTTTAACAACGTCAATTTCTTCAACTAACATAAGTTGCAATGGCGGTGTTGATGGAGCAATTGATTTAACCGTTTCAGGCGGAACTGCGCTTTATTCGTATTCTTGGTCGAACGGAGCAACCACCGAAGATTTAACAGGATTAAATGCAGGTAATTACACAGTTACTGTCACTGATGCAAATGGCTGTACTACAGCTTCTAGTGCAACAATCAGTGAGCCGACTGTTTTGACTGCTGATAACACAAGTGCAGATGTAAGTTGCAGTGGGGGAAGTAATGGCTCAATTAATTTAACGGTAACGGGCGGAACACCTGTCTACAGCTATTCTTGGAGCAATGGAGCAACTACTGAAGATATCAGCGGACTGACTGCAGGGAATTACACAATAACCATAACCGATGCGAACAGTTGTACGGCAACCTCAACCGTAACCATCAATGAACCCACAGCATTGGCAACCACAATTGTAGCAACGAATGTAAGCTGTAATGGTGGAAATAACGGTTCGGCAGATTTAACGGTTATGGGTGGTACAGGCGGTTATTTCTACAACTGGTCAAATGGGTCAACTACGCAGGATTTGACAGGATTGACATCAGGAATCTATTACATTACCGTAACCGAAGGTAATGGCTGCCAAACAGTCGATAGCGTTACACTTACAGAACCTGCTACATTATCGGCAAGCATTATCGGCACCGATGTTGATTGCAATGGCGGAAATGACGGCTCGGTGGATTTGACGGTTTCAGGCGGAACAATACCTTATTCTTATAGCTGGTCTAATGGAGCTACCACAGAAGATTTGTCGGGGCTGGCTGCGGGATCCTACACCGTAACCATCACCGATGCAAATAGCTGTATTACAACGTCAAGTGTTACCATCAGCCAGCCCGCTGCTTTGAGCACGAGCATCAGTAGTACCAATGTCAGTTGCAATGGCGGGAATGACGGCTCGGTGGATTTGACAGTTTCAGGCGGAACAACGTCATATTCTTATAGCTGGTCTAATGGGGCAACAACACAGGATTTAACAGGGCTTTCCACTG
>NVWW01000008.1 GCA_002746335.1 Flavobacteriales bacterium
GGTCATGGAAACAGACATTTCATCCAGAGGAATTTGGTCGAACAGGATTTTCATGTCTTCAACCGAATCAATGGCTACGCCTGCCATACCTACATCTCCTGTTACGCGAGGATGATCGGAATCATAGCCGCGGTGGGTGGCTAAATCAAAAGCGATTGAAAGTCCTTTTTGACCCCCGGCAAGGTTTCTCCGATAAAATGCATTGCTTTCTTCAGCAGTGGAAAACCCGGCATATTGGCGAATCGTCCATGGGCGAACTGCATACATGGCAGGGTAGGGGCCACTCAAAAAAGGCGGAATACCTGCGGCATACTCTAAGTGCTCAACGCCCTCTAAGTCATCTTTGAAGAAAGAGGATTTGAGGGGAATGCCTTCGGCTGTTTCCCATTTTTTAGTTTGTGTCACGTTCTCTTGCAAAATTTTCCCATACTTTCTTAATCAGTTTTTCGGTAATGGCTTCGATGTAATAACTTCCTGAAGTAGAGTTTGTTACCTGATAAAGGAAACTTTCGTGTTGTGCAATTCGCACAATATTTTGGTTTACTCTATCTGTAAACTCATTTACAGGATGGAACGAAATGTTATCTGCCCCACCAATAATAGCAGAAAGCGCTTTGGTAGTATTTTGGATGAATTGCTGACCTTCATTCTCTTGAAGTTCAGAAGTAATATAACAAAGTATATGAGCAGGGATTTCTGTTAATTTTGCCCATAAAATGCGAAAGGCCTTTAATTTGCTGACTTCAATGAAAAATGATTGGCCAAGAGGAAAAGTGAATTGAATCTCTTCTGCTTTTGCCCCTTTTTTCATTTGCTCCTTTCCTTCAAGCAAGCATTGCAAGAGTTGGGCGGTTATTTTTTCTTTTTCAGTTTCAATTTTAATTGTTCTTTCCTCGGATTGCTCTGAATTTTGAGTTACGAGTTGTGAGCTTACGGTTTCTGAAGTATTATTTTTTCGATAAAACGGGTTAATCTCAAACCCCTCATCGGTATCCCAATTCAATGATTCAACTTCTCTTCCTTTCAGGGATTTGGAAATGGCTTCTTCCCATTCTTTTGAAGAAACAGGTGGGAATTCTTCGAATAGCTTTTTCTTTGGCACGACCAAAAAATTCAAGCAACGAAATTAGGAATTAATAAATTGATTCTTGATTTAAAAAAGACTGAGTAGGCTTCCTAAGTATTATGTATATACTTAAAACAGAATACACTGATTATTTCCATAAAGTAATCTTATGTTTCAATGTACTCCTTACCTATTGCATAGCCGATATATCATGGATACATCGGCCCAAAAACGAGGAATTTAAGCTCGTAATACATTGAGCTGGTTTTATGCTTCTGAGGAACTGTAATACAGTAAAAACAACTTACCCGATTGCCTTAATGTCAATCAGAAGCTATTGGCAATTACATTGCAAATAGCCATGAAGAGTGCAAAGCTATCAACAACAGTCGTATTTAAGAAGTACAAGGTATTAATCCGACCAGCGCATCAACGGCAGATCAAGGCTACAAAAGTGTACTAACCGTTACCGTTACGCTGCACTTGGCAACGTTGCCTGTTGCATTATCTTTAACGGTTAAAGTATAAGTTGTAGTGGAAGCCGGACTTACGTTTTTTGTTCCATTTAACGGTGCCTCCTCGGATGTAGTTCCATCGCTCAATGAAGCATGGGTTGCATTGCTGCTTGTCCATGACAACTGCGAAGATTCACCCGGATCAATGATCATAGTCAATGCTGATAATGTACATGAAGGGCCGCCATCTACAACCACATCTACGGCTTGGCCATTTGGCAGTATAGTATAAGTTACTGAATCGTCTACTTTGAGTTTGGGGTCAAATTCATTCCCATTTTTTTGGTTCTTGGGGATATTCCACTGGTGAATTACAGGCGGCTCAGTATTATCTTCCTGTATCTTTCCATGCTTGTTTGGGTTGTTGATGAATATTATCTTTCCTTTTGCCATATTGAATAGTTTAAGTTAAACATGTTATTTATCGCGACTAATTAAGTAATTAACATTGAGAAATCAAAATACTGGGGATTATTCATTTATATGAAGGTGAAAGCTGGTTTTGCTTCTGAGGAACTGTAATACAGCAAAATAACTTGTTTGACTGTCCCAGTCAATCAGAAGCTGTTGGTAATTATATTGCACGTAGCTATGAAGAGTGCAAAGCTATCAACAACAGTCGTATATTAAGAAGTACAAGGTATTAATCCAACCAGCGCATCAACGGCAAATCAAAGCTACAAAAGTGTACTAACCGTTACCGTTGCGCTGCACTTGGCAACGTTGCCTGTTGCATTATCTTTAACGGTTAAAGTATAAGTTGTAGTAGAAGCCGGGCTTACATTTTTTGTTCCATTTAACGGTGCCTCCTCTGATGTAGTTCCATCGCTCAATGAAGCTTGGGTTGCATTTTCGCTTGTCCAGAACAATTCCGAAGATTCACCGGAATTAATTATTTCAGGCGTTGCTGAAAAATCGCATGAAGGGCCGTTAGTTTTAACAACATCAGTGGCCTTTTTGTTCCCCTTTACCGTATAGGTCACTGAATCTCCTACTTTGATTGAGGGGTCAAATTCATTCCCATTTTTGTGGTCTTTGCGTATATTCCAATGATGAATTACAGGTGGTTCAGTATTGTCCTGCTGTATTTTTCCATGCTTGTTTGGGTTGTTGATGAATATTATTTTTCCTTTTGCCATATTAAACAGTTTAAGTTAAAGATGTTATTTATCGCGACTAATTAAGCAATTAACATTGGGAAATCAAAATACTGAAGATTATTTTTATTATTTTGCGCTTTATACATGAAGGTGAAAACAATCATATTGTTTATTGTAGCTATTAGTCACTGCTACAGCATATCAGGTAGCCAAAATACTGTAGATTCTCTTGAGGGTGTATTGTTGACCGAACCATCTGAGGATGTAAAATTGGGCATATATGCTCACCTTGCAGACCTGGAAGAGAACAACAAGCCGGATAAAGCAATTGCTTATGCTGAAAAGGCATTAGAAATAGCGCAAAGCATTGGTGAGCAATCTTATAATTCGAGGTTGAGGAATGCTATTGGAAACGCGTATTTCTATAAAGGAGATTTTAGCGAGGCACGTAAACATTATCAACACGACTTGAAAAGTGAGGATTCCGGAGAGCGTGCAACAGCGATGGGCAATGTAGGGCTTACTTATATGAATACAGGTGAATACCAACCTGCCCTGGAGCATTTTCAGCAAGCACTTTCCTTATATGAAAATGAGAAAGATATAGAAGGTCAGGCATCTCAGTTAAATAATATTTCAACGATCTCATTTTACATGAGCCAATATGACAAATGCATTGAATATGGGGAACAGGCACTCGTTTTGTATGAACAAACAGGAAACAAAGTCAGAGTCTCCGGGTTGCTCAACAATCTTGGCGGGATAAGCGTACATTTAGGCAATAACAAGGAGGCGGTTAACTATTTTATGCAGGCATACGCTATTGCCGAGGAGATGGGACATAAGAGCACTATGGCAGTTACTTTAGTCAACATAGGTGTGATTTATGGGCAAGACAACAGGTATCAAAAAGCTCTTGAGTTTTATGATCGTTCTTTAGATATGTGGAAAGAAATTGGTGATAAAAGCGGAATTGCAACTACTTTAAACAACATTGGAGAGATTTACAAAGAGCAAGGAAAGTATAAGGAAGCAATAAAATTTATTAACGAGGGATTAGAAATAGGCACTCAAATTGGAGACAAGGAAACAGTATCGGCCAGTTACGAATGGCTTTCTGAAACATACCAGGGTATGGGTAAAGCCGCTAAAGCCCTGGAATATCACAAGCTTTATTTTGCTATTAATGATACACTGCGCGAGGAAGCAAGTAATCGTGATATGCTTGAACTACAAACCGAATACGAGACCGAAAAGAAGGAACAAAAAATACAAATACAGCAATTGGAAAATGAAAAATTACTAGGTGATAACGAGCGGCAAAAGCTCACCTTATTTACCAGTGCCGGTGGGTTATTACTCATGGTATTCTTGGCTTTTGTTCTCTTTCGAAGCAACCGGATAAAACAACGTGCCAATGTGCTTATTACTACACAAAAAAACGAAATCGAACATCAGCGCGACCAGATAGCTGAGCAAAAGCGGGATCTGACCGACAGTATTGAATATGCACAGAGCCTGCAGCAGGCCATCTTGCCCGACATCGAATCGATTAGAAAAGCACTACCGGAACATTTCATCTATTTTCGTCCGAGGGATGTGGTGAGCGGTGATTTTTATTGGTTTCATGAAAATGATAATAAGACATTTATCCTTGCAGCGGATTGCACAGGTCACGGGGTGCCGGGGGCATTTGTTTCCATGTTGTGCGGTAATGCGGTGAACCAGGCAGTGGTAGAGAAGGGGCTGGAAGACCCCGGGGAAATATTGGGTGATGTGAACAGGAGCGTTCTTTCTGTCTTTCGGAAAGAAGGGGCGCAATACAAAGCCAATGACGGAATGGATTGCTCGCTCTGTGTGCTGGATAAGCTCAAAAATGAGCTTCGGTTTGCGGGTGCCATGAACCCCTGCATCATTGTACGCGATGAAGAAATAATAGAACTTTCAGCAGATCGAACTGCCATTGGCGGGAATACCAGTGCCAATCATCTTTTTGGCACTAAAAAAATGGAGTTGCAAAAAGATGACACCATTTATGTTTTTTCCGATGGTTATCCTGACCAGTTTGGTGGTGAAAAAGGTAAAAAATTCAAAGTGACGAATTTTAAAAGAATGCTTTCTCGCATTGCCCATCTTACCATAAACGAACAGAGGGTGTTTATTGACAAAACCTTCAGTAATTGGAAAAACGGCTGGGAACAGATTGACGATGTCCTTGTGATAGGGTTTCGGGTGTAATTAAGTCATTAAGTGATTGGGAAAATTTTTCTATTCTCCCCCTGTGAAAGTCAACCTTTTTATTCTTTTCATTAGCACATTAGCACATTGGCTAATTAATACATCAACTTTTGCCCAAAGCCAATCCAATGAGCGAAATAGAACTATTGACTCGCTTCAAAACCTAATTCAATCAGCCAAAGAAGACACTGCTCAAGTAAAAGCGTTCAACGAACTTTCGCGTCAGTATTTTTTTTCAGACCCTGAAAAAGCGTTTGGTTATGCAAAAAAAGCCCGAGCGGTAGCAGAAAAGCTCAGCGATAAAAACGGCATCGCTTTGGCTTATAAAAATATGGGCGTGGTAAATTATCTTCAGGGGCAATACTCAGATGCCATGCAGAATTATTCTTTGTCATTAATGACTTACCGGACAGCGGGCAACGAGCGTGGGATGGCCAATAATCACAATAACATGGGCATAATTTTTCGGTTGCAAGGAAACTACCCTGAGGCAATTAATCATTACCTCAAATCATTGTCCATAGAGGAAAAGTTTCAAAACAAACGAGGTATGGCAGCTTCGTATAATAATGTAGGAGCCGTGTATTACCACACAAAAAACTTTAAAAAAGCACTTGAATATTATAACAAATCGCTTGTTTTAATGGAGAAATTGAATGACAGGCAAGGCATTGCAGCGGCTTACAACAACATCGGAATTATACATGAAAACAAAGCCAATTACAAGCTTGCACTCAACTTCTATTTCAAGGCGCTGAAAATAAGGGAACAAGAAAACAACACGCAGGAAATCGCTATTTCGTGCAACAATATTGGTGGCATATATGCAGAGGAAGCTAAAGAATTGGATAATCCGCAAAAGGTTGCTTCAAAAGCAAAACTGGCATTTGATTTTCTTGGCAAAGCGATGCAAATCAGTGAAAAAATTGGCGACAAGTATAGCATGACTTATTCCCTGTCGGTGATGGGCAGTTTGCACAAAACACAAGGAAATGTTGCAGAGGCGATAAATTATTTTCAAAAAAGCCTTTCCATCGCAAAGCAAACAGGGGCTTTCGAAAGACAGTTAAATGCTTGTGGAGAGCTGGTGCTTTGTTACGTAGAAAATGAAAACTATCAAAAAGCGCATGGGTTCAATAAAATTCACACAGCGCTCAAAGACTCACTGTTCAACGAAGAGAAATCAAAGGAAATCGGCAAACTCGAAGCCAGATACGAATTTGAGAAATCGGAGGCAGAACGAAAAAGAATTGAAGAAGAGCAGCAGCGACAGTTAGTAGTGGCAGTCAAAAGAAGAAACCTGCTACAGTATTCAGGTATTTTTATCGGCATTGTTATTCTGTTAGCCTTGGTATTTGTGGTGGGAAGGGTGAACCTCTCTGTGCGCCTTTCAGAAGGGCTGGTTTTTTTTACTTTTCTTTTGTTTTTTGAGTTTTTACTTGTTTTAACTGAACCATACGTGGAAGAGTGGACAGGAGGCACTCCACTTTACAAATTGATAATTAATTCTGCTTTGGCCTTGCTCATTTTTCCTGCTCACCAGTTTTTTGAAGGCAAACTTAAAATGCGGGTTTTCCGTACTAAGCGGCTAAAAGTCAAACAAGGTATTACAAAACTTATTATCCTGTTTTTGTTATCAGGCGGCAATGCTTACAGTCAAAATCCAACCATTGACAGTTTGGAAAATGTAATTAAAACTGTAAAAACAGATACGGGCAAAATAAACGCCTTGCACGCACTTGCTTGGGAATACATCTATTCCAACCCTGATACGGCTTTTGCCATCTCCAAAAATGAATACGATCTTGCCAAAAACAAAGGGCTGAAAAAACAAATGGCTGATGCCTTAAATACACAAGGTGGCTGTTTTTGGATAAAGGGAGATTATGAAAAGGCAAGGGAACGCTACCTGCTCGCTTTTCAGATTTTTGAGGATCAATACAAAAAAATGCCTGCTGAAGAATCGAAAAAAGGGATGTCAAATGCGTTGAATAACATTGGGCTGGTATGTCATAGCGAAGGAAATTACCCCGTGGCTTTGAATTACTTTTTGCGCTCTTTAAAATTGGATAAAGAACTTCTGCAACAAGCAGAACAAAACCCCAATAAAACCAAAGAGCAGTTGAAGCAGGCAAAACTGGGTGTGGCTTACTCATTAAACAACATCGGTGAAATCTATAGGGCTGAAAACGACTTAAGGCAGGCACTGGGATATTATCAGCGCAGTTTGCGGATGTTTGAGGCATTGAATAATCAGGAGGATATATCGCGTACGTTAAACAACATCGGCACTATTTATGACGAAAGGAAAGCATATCGGATTGCACTGGAATATTACCAACGGTCTTTAAAAATACAACAAAAACTTGACGACAAAACCGCCATGTCTGCAACACTGAACAATATTGGCAGCATTTACCAAATGCAGGGTGATTCTGCCTGTGCCGTAAAAAAGAACGTTTCCTGTGAAGCGTATTACAGCAAAGCAATGAGGCATTTTGTTATCTCATTAGTAATAAGCAGAGAAACTAATGAAAAGTATGGGATTTCAAATGCGCTGAACCACATCGGCAAGTTGCATTTGCAGGCAGGGCGAGTGCAACAGGGCATTGAGAACTGCAAAAAAGGATTGTCCATTGCCACTGAAATCAGCCATCTGGAATTGCAAAAATCGGCCTGTTCCTGCTTGTCGGCCTGTTATGAAAATTCAGGCGACTACCAAAATGCCTATGAACACCATAAGCAATTTTCTCAATTGAAGGATTCACTTTTCAGCGAAGATAAATCCAAAGAAATTGGCAAATTGGAAGCCAAATATGAGTTTGAAAAAGCAGGAACCGAACGTAAAAAAATCAATGAGGAAGCATTAAGGGTTGAGAATGAAGAAATGAATAGAAAAAACCTACTACAGCACTCGGGAATTTTGGTATTCATTGTGTTATTGCTCATGGTGGTAATGCTATTGGTAAGGATAAAAATAAAACCAACGGTAATAGAAGGGCTGGTGTTTTTCACCTTCCTGCTGTTTTTTGAGTTCATTCTTGTGTTAACTGATCCTTATGTAGATGTTTACACAAGCGGTATTCCGCTATACAAACTGGCGATTAACGCCTGTTTTGCAGCAATGGTCTTCCCGTTGCACTCTTTCTTTGAAGAGAAACTAAAAAGCCGGGTTAGCAGGTAGAAAAAGTAGGATTATTCTCCTTTCACAATCACAAACACCTCTTCATCATCTTTTTTCATCAGGTATTTTTCGCGGGCAAATTTTTCCAACTTTTCAGGATTGGTCATCAGTTCGTCAAGGTCGGCTTTGGTTTTAGAGATTTCTCCCCTGTAGTATTTTTTGTCTTCTTCCAGTTGGTGCAATTCACCTCTGTGCTTGGTTTGGCTTATTGTGTCGTGTTCGTCAAAAAAAAGCATCCACATTAAAAAAGCAAACAACGTGAGTGTGTAGCGGTTTTTTACCCAAGGGTGCTTGATGAACGAATAAATGATGCCCAAGTATTTCATACAACACAAAAATAGGTCGTTTGAAATGTTGCAATAAGATGCATAAAGCAACTTATCAACAACCATCTATTAGCTTTGGAGTTTCGTACTTCACTTTTCTATTCCCAAATATAGGATTCCTGACTTTTATGAAAAAAAACATTGCAAACAATGGTGTTGAAAAAAATTAAAGGTATTTTTAAGCGCTAAAAATTCACATCATGAAAAAGAATTTATTTCTAATAACTGTAGTACTGCTTGGCTTACAAACATTTGCACAACTATCCTACATGCCTGATGAGGTGATTGTTCAGCTTAACTACAAACAAAGCATTGAGCGGGTGGTGAATGAAACCAATAAGCAATATCCCGGCATTCAGTTAAGAATCAAAAAAAACCTTTCAAAACGCATTAACATCTGGCTGCTTGAATTTGACGATGCTGTTATTAAAGTTGGTGATTTGGAGGATGAACTAAACAGAAATACTTCTGTTGCCATTGCGCAGGTCAACCACACCAATATTGTGCTCAGAAACATTCCTAATGACCCTTTGTTTTCCAGCCAATGGGATATGCTCAATGACGGCAACAACGGAAGTGTTGTAGATGCAGATATTGATGCCGATGAAGCTTGGGACATTGCAACAGGAGGGTTAACGGTAAATTGTGATACCATCGTTGTAGCCGTAATAGACGGAGGTTTCGATTTGAACCATGAAGACCTTGATTTTTGGGAAAATCGTTTTGAGATTCCAAACAACAACATTGACGATGACAACAATGGCTTTATAGATGATATACGCGGCTGGAATGCTTATAATGGCAATGACGATGTGATGTTCAGTGGGGCTTGGGACAGCCACGGCACTCATGTTTCGGGTACTGTTGGGGCTATTGGAAACAACGGCAAAGGGCTAGTAGGTGTGAATTGGAACGTAAAAGTGATGGCCATCAGCGGCTCTTCCGGAGATGAAGCAACAGTAGTGGAGGCCTATAGCTTTGCTTTGGAACATCGTGCTAAGTACAATGAGACCAACGGGGATTCTGGAGCTTATGTAGTTTCCACCAATTCATCTTTCGGTGTTGATTTTGGCCAACCCGCTGATTATCCACTTTGGTGCGCATTTTACGATTCGCTGGGCGCTTATGGCATTGTAAGTGCCGGGGCCACCATTAATGGAAATACAAACGTAGATGTGGATGGTGACGTGCCTACTGCTTGTGCCAGCGACTACATGATTTCGGTGACCAATACCAATAGCTCTGACCAAAAAGTATCTTCTGCGGGTTATGGCGCCACTACAATTGACATTGGTGCTCCAGGAAATCAAATATGGTCAACAGTGCCAAATGACGATTATCAAGGCAGTAGCTGGACAGGGACATCAATGGCTACGCCACATGTTGCAGGGGCCATAGGGCTGATGTATTCTGCAGCATGCAAGGAGATGCTCAATGATTTTGCAGATGACCCCGCAGGCCTAGCCCTGCAAATGAGAAATTACATGCTCCAAAGTGGTTTTGACAGTATAGCTTCTCTACAGGGTATTACCGTTACAGGGGGAAGGCTAAACCTGCACAAATGCCTGCTCGCGGTGCAATCGTATAACAATTGTACTACGTTCACCAGCAATTGCTTTCCCTCATCATTCAAAGAATTCGTTGGCCAGAAACAGGCAATCAGTGTGATTTACCCCAACCCAGCAAGTAATTGGGCGCAGATAGAATACGAATTGCCTTCTGATGCGCATCTGCAAATCGAAATTTCAAATGCTTTGGGGCAGGTTGTGAAAACTATTGATCAAGAAAACGTTTTTGCTGGCATTAACCGGCATAAGATTGATTTGACAGGATTGGGTAGTGGCGTTTATTTTCTCAATTTGAAAGAAGGCGAAAAGCGCTCTGCTACCGTGAAATTGATGGTGTATGAGTAACGGGTTAGTTACTTAAATACCTTATTCTTTTTCCAATTCAAAGCTGACCAGCGGTTTTTTCGGGTATTAGTTTTTCTGGAAAAGTTCATTCATGCGCTACATTTCAAAACCAAAAAAGCAGCGCTTACTTTCTGATAAAGACAAACTGCCCACCTTCATCACCCGTATTTTTCACCGGTTGAAACTTGGGTGACTGGTCCGAGTTATTCACCACGGGCACTTTTAGTTTCTCAAATAATTGTGCAGCATCCAGGTAATTAGAAGTGTTTTCGTTAAGCGTTTTGAGGAAATAATAAGCAAACACCGAGTGCCCGTCTTTTCCGCCATCCATCACGGGTTCGATGCCTCCCGAAGTAATCGCTTGGCACGACTTCAATTGGTACACTTCTTTATAGTATTTTTCGGAATCGTCAAAAGGTACCGAAACGGTTTTTCCCCTGAAAATATCCCCGCTAAAGCAGGCGTCTGAAATCAGTAGGGTGTGCTTTGACTTAATGCTCGACAGAAATGTTTGAATGTCATTATTCGAAATGTAAATAGAGATGGAAGAGGTTTGCGCATCGGCTGGGACCCAGTAGCCCTTGTTGAGTTTTTTCTGGAATTCTCCGTGTCCTGAATAATAGATGAGCACATTGTCATTTTCCTTTACATTTTCCACCAGCCAAAGGAATTCGTTGATGATGCTTTCCCTCGTTGCTACTTCATTATACAGTGTTTTGAAGTGGTTAAAACGGTATCTGTTTCGCAGTAGCTTTTCTACTGATTTTGCATCGCGGACAGCATTGCTGAGTGGTGTCCATAGCCCTTTATAGTCGTCAATCCCGATAATAAGCGCATAGTATTTTCCAACTTGGATGCTGTTGGCTTTTGCCACATTGAGACCCTTCAACGGGTCTCCCGAACCGCGGTAAACCGGTGTGTCTTCAGTGCTTTCACCCGTCAATTCAAATTGCAGTTTTTGATTGTCGTCTGTTGCTTTTGGTATATTGAAGGTGTAGGTTTTGCCGTTGATAACCATGTCTGTTTTAGCAAGAATGAGCCGTGCTTTTCTTAATGCGTACTGTAGATTTTCGAATTCTACATACTGCCAGTTTTGCTTGAAGGCCTGCGCATCGTTGATGGGCACACGTACTTCTACTCTTTCAAAATCTGGAAAATGAATAGTGTAATTTTCATTATCTGCATCGTATTTGCTGAGTTCTGCTTCTTTTACTTTTATTTTTTTTGAGCCGTAGTAATTTATGGCTTCTTCGGTGTATTTATTCTTCACTTTCTCCATGTTTGGTCCGCTGATGCGCTTTTCATAATCGGCTGTTTTTTCGAATTCACCTTTTTGAAACCAGGGATTTATTTTTTGTTCCACATACCAATTGATGGATTTCATCAAACTTCCTTCCAGTTTTGCGACCCAAACATCTGATTTACCCGCTCCTTTTGACCAAATTTGCCCTGCTGCTGCAAAGCCGCCATCGGGGGTGGCAACAATACTGTGAATGTTATCGTTCCCATGGTACCCATTGAACGTGTGTTCCCATTCGATGTCCCAATTTTCATCAATTTTAAATATCCACATGCCCGAATACTCGGGACCTTTGGAATGGTTGTAACCGGCAATTATCAGTCCTCTGTCAGCAGTAGCAACAATAGAATTTCCTTGCTCGTTAGAATGACCGCCAAAGGTTTTTTCGCGAATAACATTTCCCTTGCCGTCAACATGAATCAGCCAAACATCATCGCTGCCCGCACCTTTCGATTCGGTATATCCGGCAATGACAAGACCTTCTTTGTATTTCACAATGTCAAACGCTTTTTCTTCTTTGATGTCTCCGTAGGTCTTGTCCCAAAATTTGTTTCCGGTTGACTGATTTATATGGAGCAGCCACATGTCTTCATCACCTGCGCCAAAGGAGCGGGTATGAGCTGCAATTTGTCCCTGATCGGTAATTGCGTTGCCCACATCTGTGGGGATGCCTCCGCCTCGATCACCACCAAAGGTCGTATCCATCAAAGTATTGCCATCCTGATCAATTTTTACTACCCACACCAAGCCATTCTGCCTTGCCGATTTGTTATAACCAGTAAAAATATATGCGCTATCAGTAATGTATGTGATGGCATTTATGCGTTCTTCACCATGCGCTCCGTAGGTTTTTTCCCAATCGATGTTTCCTTTGCTGTCAAACTTCATGACCCAGCCATCGTCATTCCCGGCACCTTGTGAATTGGTGTAGCCGGCAACTACAAAACCACCTTCTGCTACAGCTGAAATGCTTGTGGCAACATCTCTTCTCTTTCCTCCAACTTTCTTTTCCCATTCAATGTTTCCGGTTATATCGAGTTTTAGTATCCATGCATCCTTCTCTTTTTCTTCGGAATAAGTATGTCCAACCACTACTAACCCACCTTCAGGAAGTGCTACAAGGTCATTGGCTACATCCCACTGGTTACCGCCAAAGGTCTTTTCCCATTCTATTTGGGGTATGTTTTCCTGAGAAAACAGGACAAAAGAAAAGGCAATGGAGAATAGTATGGAAGTAAAATTCTTCATTAGATGAAAAGTAAAAGTAGAAAAAAAACCGAAAATAAGAATAGAAAGTAGGAAAGTGGTTTACATTCCCTTCAGCTCGCTGATAAGTTCAGTCAATACTGCTTTGGCATCGCCAAAAAGCATGCTGGTCTTTTCTTTATAGAAGAGGTCATTGTCAATACCTGCATAGCCCACATTCATACTGCGCTTGTTAACGATGACGGTTTTGGAATCTTCCACGTTTAAAATGGGCATGCCGAAAATTGGGCTGTTTGGGTCGGTATTGGCAGCAGGGTTCACTACATCATTGGCACCCACCACCAGTACGACATCAGTAGATGAAAATTCGGGGTTGATGTCATCCATCTCCACTAATTTGTTGTATTCCACATTTGACTCTGCCAGCAGCACGTTCATGTGGCCGGGCATGCGTCCTGCCACCGGGTGGATAGCGTATTTTACAGTAACACCTCTGGATTCCAGCAATTCTTCCAGTTCATGGATGGCGTGTTGTGCTTGAGCAACGGCTAAGCCATAGCCGGGAACGACCACTACTTTTTCTGAATAATTCATCAAAACAGCCGTGTCAGATACAGAAATGTCTTTGTAAGATTTATCTCCTGTATCTACTACAGCACCACCGGCTGTGCTACCAAAAGCGCCAAAAATTACGCTCACCAATGAACGGTTCATGGCGTTGCACATCACCAGTGTAAGGATAGTACCTGCCGAGCCGACCAAAATGCCCCCGGTGAGCATGGCCATGTTTCCGTATAAAAATCCTGCGAAAGCAGCAGCCAGTCCTGTGAATGAGTTAAGCAATGAAATGACTACAGGCATATCTGCTCCACCAATGGGGATGACGAACAGAATTCCATAAACAAAAGCAATTGCAAAAAGAATATATACCCACATGGTAGCGTTTTCGATGTTGTATATCAGTAGGAAAGCGGCAAGCCCCGCAATCACAAGCATGATGGCTGTATTGATAATATTGTAAAAGGGCATGCGGATGTCTTTTTTCATGTTGCCGTTGAGTTTGGCAAAGGCAACCATGCTGCCTGAAAAGGATACGGTTCCGATAACCAGTCCGCCGAAAATGATTGCAAGCGTCAGTGTTTCGCCTGTAGCATGAATATAATGTGGAAATTCGATTAATCCAATTAAAGCTGCACATGCACCTCCCATTCCGTTAAACAGAGACACCATTTGCGGCATGGCGGTCATCTGTACTTTTTTAGCGGCCAGCCAACCGACAATGGTTCCGACAGTCATGCCGCTGAAAATCCAGATGTAATTTCCAAGTTTGTTCCCATCGGCATCTTTGTATAGGAAGATTGTAGCAAAAATGGCAATGGTCATACCGCCTGCAGCAATGAGATTTCCGTTTCGTGCCGTTTTTGGGCCGCTGAGCATTTTCAGCCCTAAAACGTAAGTTACGGATGCAATCAGGTAAAAAATTTCAAGCAAGTATTCTGCAATCACGATTTCTTATTTTCCTTTTTCTTTTTGAACATTTCTAACATGCGGTCGGTTACAACAAAGCCACCTACCACATTCAAAGTTCCAAGTACTACCGCGAGGAATCCGAGAATCAAGGCGAGAATGTTATCCGGCTCTGCTTTGCCCATAATGATAATAGCCCCAATAATAACCACTCCGTGAATGGCGTTTGCACCACTCATCAACGGTGTATGCAGTACGGATGGCACGTTAGAAATTATCTCAATACCAAGCAAAATAGACAGGATAACAATGTACACCATGTCCATGTTTTCGCCTAAAAAAGTTAACAATGCTTCCATGACTATATCAGGTTTGCGGTTGTAGTGCTTTTTTTACTCTCGGGTGGACAATTTCGCCTTTATGCGTGATTAATGATCCTTGTGTGATCTCTTCGTCCATTTCCCATTTAAATCCGTCCTTGTCAGCAAGATGCAGCAGCAATTCGCTGATGTTTTTGGCGTACATCTGGCTGGAATTGAGTGGCAGCAAACTTGCCAAATTAGATTCGCCAATAATTGTCACACCATTTTTCAAAACGGTTTTATTCATTTCGCTGAGTTCGCAATTGCCGCCTTGCTCTACGGCCATGTCAACAATCACCGAACCGAGATGCATGCTTTGTACCATTTCTTTTGTGATTAATACAGGTGCTTTTTTACCGGGAACAAGCGCAGTAGTAATGACCAAATCGGCTTCGGAAACATGTTTGGCAACTAATTCTTTTTGCTTTTCCAGGAACTCTTCGGAAACTTCTTTCACATACCCTCCTTCAGTTTTCAACGAGTCATCGCCTTCCACTTCAATGAATTTCGCGCCCAGCGATTCCACTTGTTCTTTGGTTTCCGGACGGATGTCAGTAACTTCAACGATTGCACCGAGCCGTTTTGCAGTAGCAGCTGCCTGCAACCCTGCCACACCAGCTCCGAAGATCATCACTTTGGCTGGCTTAATGGTTCCTGCCGCTGTCATCAATAACGGGAACACCTTCTTTAAAGCATTCGATCCAAGTAGTATTGCTTTGTATGCGGCAAGGTTGGTTTGTGAACTGAGCGCATCCATTTTCTGAGCGCGTGAAATGCGTGGAACCATATCCATTGCAAAGCTGGAAATGCCCTGCTTGGCACAGGCATCTACTATATCAAATTCGGTAAGGGGATACATGAATGAAATCAAAACCGAATCCTTTTTCATCAATGCAATCTCATTCAACTCTGGTGCATTGACTTTCAATATAACATCACATTCGGTATAAATTTGATTTGCATCAGTAACCAATTCTACCTCAGTATTGCGATAATGTCGGTTGGAAAAAGTGGAATTGAAGCCGGCATCTTCTTCAACAAGAACCTCGAAACCTTTGTCCTTAAGCTGTTTGACGGTTCCAGGGTTGAGTGCAACCCTGTTTTCCCCCTCTTTAGTCTCCTTTGGAACGCCTATTTTCAACGGGTCTAAATTTTTCGTGGCGAAGCTACGTATTTCAACTAATCTGACAAAAACTCTTTGACAAAGAAGATAATCCTACCAACCAAAGGCAAAATTCCAACGATTAAAATGAATTGATGCACAGTTGGGGAAAATCAGAGGCGCTCCAGAGGAGTTTTAACTCCATCAATCAGACTGTAGCATTTAAGTTTGTCTTCGAAGACAGATGCTTTGAAAATGGATGTGTTGAGCAACATGCGAACGCATTCCTGAATGCCCTCGATGATGGAAGGGTGGGGGTGAACCAACTCGGCCAGCTCTGCAATTCCTTTATTCATTTTTATTAATAGGGCAACGGCTTGAATGGCGCTGGATGCATGTGCTCCAATGGCGCGCATCCCGAGGATTTTCATTTCATCATCATTTGTAACAATGATTTTGAAAAAGCCCTGTGTTCTACGCATGGCGATGGCGCGAGCAATGCACGAGTAATCAATTTTCACCACCCTTACTGGTATATTTTGCTCAACGCATTGTTGCTCGCTCAGTCCCACGGTGGCCACTTCGGGCTTAAGAAACATAATGGTGGAAATGTTGTCATAGGTCATTTTCTCCTTCTTTTTTCCAAATATTTTTTCGACTGCATGGCGTGCTTCAAGTTCGCCTATGTTCACTAGCGCGATGTGTCCCGAAACGTCACCTACTGCATAAATGTTGGAGGTGTTGGTTTGGGTATCATTGTCAGCAATCAGGCCGCGATCGTTTATTTTTACATCTGCATTTTCAAGACCTATTCCTTCAATGTTGGTTAATCGTCCGATGGAAAGCAAGGCCTTTTCAACTCGGATGATTTCGCTTTTGCCGTTTTTGTAGGAAATTTCGTACTCTACTTCGCCATCTACTATTTCCATATGCTCTAATTTGGCATCATGGTGAATGACTGCGCCCATTCGCTCGAAGTTGTCACCAACCATTTTAGCAATGTCTTCATCTTCAAAAGGAAGAATGCGTTCTGCACGATCAATGAGGTAAACCTTTGTTTTTCCGAAATTGCAAAAGATAGTGGCGAATTCGCAGCCAATAACTCCTGCACCCAAAATTACCAGGGATTTGGGATAGTCCTTTAAATGATGGATGCCGTTGCTGGTCATGATGATTTTTTCATCCACTTCAATATCGGGCAGTTTTCTCGGCCTTCCTCCCGTGGCAATCACGATGTAATCGGCTTGAATGACTTTAGATTTTCCCCTGGTTTTGGTAATATGCACTTCGTTGGGCGAAATGATATACCCTGTTCCTCTTTCGTAAGCAAAGAGTTTCGAAAACGATTCGTTTTGCAGCAGTTTGATGTGGCAGGAATACTGGTATTTGCGGTCGAAAATCGCTTCGTTCATGGTACGCTGCACTTCTTTCCAGCTTAGTTCGTATCTTTCTTTTCCGTGGGCATGCACAATGGTTTCGTTTACACCGGCCACTTTTTCAGAAAGCTCCCATAGCGTTTTTGATGAAAGTGCCCCATCGTAAATGCCAGCCCCGCCAATCTGCTCTTTTTCGATAAGTACCACACGTTTGCCGAAATCAATGGCACGCATGGCAGCCGCATAACCTGAGGGGCCTCCACCTATCACACATAAATCGTATTTATCCATTGATAAATTTCATGCGAAAGGTAATAAAAATCAGGAATTATGTGAAATTATTTTAGAACTATGGGATAGTAATACTTCCTGTTGCAGTGCAGCCGTTTGCATCGGTTATTGTCACAGTATAGATGCCCGGGCAAAGACTGTTTTGGAACTGGTCGCTGTAGCCGTTTGACCATGATACAGTATAATTAGGTGTTCCTCCGGAAGGGAATACATGTCCTACACCTGCGCAGGGACAGGTGCAAACGGCTGTAGAGCTATTGGTTGTTGCTATTAGTTGAGTTGGTTCAGCGATGGTTACACTTGCAGAAGCTGAGCAGCTGTTGGCATCAACAGCAGTGATGGTATATGTGCCCGGAGATAGACCGGTAGCAGTGGTAGTGGTACCTCCGCTAGGCGACCAGGAGTAAGTAATGGGGGTTGTCCCGCCAGTTACTGTTGCTGTGGCAGTGCCGTCATTTGCTCCAAAACACGAGATGTCATTATAGCTTGCGATGCTTACTGAAACAGAACTTAATGTAAATGAAATGCAATTAGGTGAAGCAACATTTCCACAGAGGTCGGTTACCAAGCCGGAGTTTGAAGTCAGGCAAAAACTATAAGTTCCTGTTCCTGAAAGGGCAGGAGAAATATTAATGGTAAAGTTATTCTCCATATTGCCACCAATCGCACAAGTAGGGCCGATGACATTGGATACCGTATATGGCCCTCCTGGGCCGTTAAGTTCAAAATCTGCATCTTCTATGGTGCTGCACAATATGTTTTCTGAAAAATCGAATGATAATGATGTGGCATTGCATTGCACGGGAGCAAGTGTGGATAAATTGGGGCTGATATTATCAAAAATGGTTGCTGTAGATGAGCTGAAATCGAGGGTGTAACCATTTGTAGAAGTAGTGAATTGGCTTACATTGAGCACATAGGTTTCACCCACATTGACAGTCATGCATGGCTCATTTTGAGCGCCCGCGTTTCCATTTGCCCCTGTTGCTCCTGATGTGCCTGAGTAGTTGCAACTAACTTCCAAGGCGACATTGTTGAATATGTCGCTGCAATTGGCGTTGGTCAAATCAAAAACAGCCCAGTCGTAGTCATCTGCGGTGACATTTGGCGTTATAGTAAAGCATAGATTTCCAGCAGTTTGCACCGTAAATACATACCAAACATCATTTTTTTCACCGGAGCCTAAACACGAAATGCTTGAGTTTATTTCATTCGGAATGTTTCCTGTTCCCGAAAAAGAAGTCGTTTCAGAATAAACATTTTGACAAACGGCAATGGCTCCATCGCAATCTTGGCTGTTTGGCGGTGGCGGTGGGTTGATGGCAATGTCGAAGCCAGTGCATTGTGGCGAAGGCCAGGTGGAAATCATAATGTAATAGGTTAGTCCGGCCGTTAAATTCACCGAGCCAATGGTCGGGTTTCCCGAACTGCTGGTGGCACTCGAAATACAGTTGGTACCCATTGCAGATGGGCAGCCGTCATAAACGAATACACCCGTCCAACTACTGGTATTGGTGAGGTCAACAGATATTCCTCCTGTTACTGTCGGAGTGTACGCATAAAGAAAATCATCGCCATTCATGTAGGAGCTGCCGCACGCATCGGTTGAGTTGTAGTCATCTCCAAATCCGCAGGTGGTTTGACCGGTTTGCACAAATGGTATTCCTCCTGTAATGACAAAAGGATTGGCGCAATCGGTGCCGGGTTGTGCTTTTGAAGTAAACACCAAAGCAACAAAAGCACTGATGAATAATAATCGGCTTATGAAATGTTGAGTTTTTCGATATGTCAACGCGATGTGAATAATTAAGAAAGATTATTTGGTTGTGCTAATGGAAGCTGCTTTTATATCCATGCTGTTGAATAGACCTAAGATGTCTTTGGTGTTTATTGTTTCATCATATTCAACCGTGCATTTTTTTGCTGCATAATCGGTTCTTGATGAAATTATCCCTTCCTTGGTTTTGATAATACGCTCAAGGGCAGCACATTGTTCACTTGTTACAGCTCCCTCAAATTGTAAGGTGATTGTTCTTGTTATTTGCTGATTTTCAAGAGGTTTATTTGGCTTTGACGATTGTGCGCATAAAAGGTTGCCCATTGCTATGAAAATAAGAACCAACACTGTTGATAACAATAATTTTTTTATCATTCGGATGAGATTTGTAACTTCAAATGTAAGAAGAAAAACTATTTATTTTTTTTAAAACCGGATTTTTTCGAACAATTGTTGCAAAGCTAAAAAATAGTTATTTGTACTTGAATTGATACCAAATGCACTGATGTGGTTTCCATTATTATTTTTGCATTCTTTTTTGCGGGAATAGCTCAGTTGGTAGAGCGTCAGCTTCCCAAGAAAGGGCAGGAGGTCCTCAAAGTATTATTTCATAGTAGTTTTAGAAAATTGAGAAAAAATTTGCGTGTTATTTGCGTGTAGGCTTAACTTTAATAAACTGGGCAGATGAACCAAAGGTTTTCTGTGTAGGTAGTTGTTTTTTAGGCTGTTATGTTAACCTGAAATCTGCTTCAGTAACTCTAACAGAATATAGTTTCCTTCTCTCGTTTCCTTACTGATTTTTTGGTCCGGCTGTTCCTGAATAAAGCTAATAATTGCCAGTTTAAGGTCTTTTAACGCTTCTTCGGGTGCAGGGTGTTCTAACTCAAAAATGAGTTTGTTTTCTTTGATTTATTACTTTACTGCTCAAAATAAAAATCAATCAATTCAATAATATTTTTTGCAGTCATGTTGACGTTTCCATCAAAAAAAGCATCAATCATTAAAATGATTTCCTGCGATGAGATGATGCCGTCAGCGTCTTTGTCGGCAATTATAAATTCGGTTGGTATATTGTGTGAATTCTGCCCGTTTTGCGCCTTCATTTTCCCATCAATTTCATTCAAGGTTTGGCGAGTTGGATTTTGGGCAAATTGCTCTTCTTTTTTGTTCATATCCAACACTTTGAATTCAGTTCTCCTGTTTTTTTGTCGCCCTTCTTCGGTATCATTGGCGGCTATTGGATAGTCAAATGCGTAACCTGCGTATTCAAGACGGGGTGCGTTAACCCCATTATCCGATAAATAATCAACAACAGATTTAGCCCGTTGTTGCGACAAATTTTTGTTGTATTGATATGTCCCTTTGTTATCGGTATGCCCCGAAATTTCAATGCGCATCGAAGGATTTTCATTAAGTAAAGAAATAATCTTGCCAAGCTCGGGTTTTGACTCGTGCCTTAGCGTTGCTTTATCAAAATCGAAGAAAATATTATTGAGTACAATGGATTTCCCCACGTCTATTTTTTTCAGCACCATGTCTTTAATTTTTTCTTCATAAGCAGCTGATTCGGGTATGTCTAAGTGTTCCGAATGGAAAAAATACCCTTCTGCGGCAACGGTGATGCCGTAATTTCTGCCAGCAGGCAACGATAAAAGGTAATTGCCCGTAGAACTGTTGGATGTAAAACTCGAAACCACTTCGTTTTTTTCCAAATCCACCACTTCTATTTCGGCTTCGATGGGCATGGACGGAATTTCGTCATTGACAATACGCCCTTTCAGCAACACAAGTTTTGGTTCTTTTTCAACTTCTTCAATCGTATCGCGTAAAAAAGTAATCCTGTAAAGGTCTTTTTCCCCTTGTCCGCTGGCCTGAAAAGACGAGTAGTAACCATGTTTACCGCTGGCGCCAATCACAAAGAACACATCGTCATCGGGCGTGTTGATGGGATAGCCGATGTTTTCGGGTTCAGGCCACTTCCCCGTTTTTTTATCAAATACGGATTTGAAAATGTCATAGCCGCCCATCGTGTTGTAGCCTTTTGAACTGAAATAAAGGGTTTTACCATCGGGGTGCATAAAGACGGCCTCTTCGTCAAATGCCGTGTTGATAGTGTTTCCGAGATTTTGGGCTTCGCCCCAGCCACCTTCTTCAGTCAGTTGTGAAAGGTAGATGTCTGTTCCGCCAAAGCCGCCTGGTCGGTTGCTCACGAAATAAATGGTTTTGCCGTCATACGAAAAACTGGCTGACGGTTCGTGATAGGAAGAATTGATGTTTTGATTTAGTTTTTTCGGTGGCGACCATTCGGTTCCATGCAGGTCGCATTCGTAAATGTTGCCATCACCGTCATCGTTTTTAAAAATGAACAGTTTCTGACCATCGGGCGAAAGACCAACGGTAGCATCGTGGTCTTCGGTGTTCACGGGTTGGCCGATGCTGACTGCCTTACCCCATTTGCCTTTTTCTTCTTTGCTGATGTAAATGTCTTCATAATAAACGTTTAATTCAGAGTCAATTTTTCCGCCCGTTGTGATGTTCCTTCTCGAAGTGAACAGCAGCACCGATTCATCGGCAGAAATCAGCGGGCAGTATTCGGGAAACTCGGAATTCACTTGCTTCCCGATGTTTTCAATCTTCACCTTCACGGGATGTTGAACTAACTCTTTCCCATTGTTGCACTCGGTGACTTTTTTCTTAGCAGATTCGTTTTTTTGTTCGTCTTTGCTTTTGGCAATGAACTTTTCGTATTCTGCAATGGCTTTGTCCCATTGCATTTCGAGATGGTAGGCCTGAGCCAGCAAAAAATGTAGTTCGTGGCTTAAACCGGGTTTCAGTTCAATTGCTTTTTCAAGATAAGGAAGCGCCTTGTGCTTTGAAGATGAATTCAAATAGCATTCACCGATGTGTATGTTCAAAAAGGCATTATCGGGATTGAACTCCTGCGCTTTCAAATAATGCTCAATGGCCTGTTGGTAAAATTTCTGGTTGTAGTATTTATCACCTTGCCCGATATTTTTCAAGGCAGTTTTCAACCCCTGCTTATCGTTGAAATGCTGCTGGTTGAAATCTTTATTTTGGGAAAAAATAGGTGAAAAGAAAAAGCAGAAAAACAAGGCATTCAGCCAGTGGCGGAATGAGCCAGCAAGTGTGTTTGAGATTGGTGCGATACAAAAGTGGAAAAAGAATTTTCTTTTATGGTTTGCAGCATTCATGCTTGAAGGGTAATGATAAAAAGAATAGAACCGCCTTCATTAAAAATCACATAAATTTAACCGTAGTGCCCTTTTTGGAAGATTTAAACGGATTTGGGTTTACGTAGCGCACCGAAATTTCCAGCCCCCCGCGGCTTTTGCTCGCTTCGTTTAAATCGGAAGTGTTGATGTCGTAGGTAACGCCAAAGGCAAAGTTGGCCACTTCCAGCATCACTGCGGGGATGAAAGCGTCTTTCGCCCGTAAATACCCTCCGATGGAAAGAGCGGTTTGCTTGGCAATGCCCGTGTAATCGGAATTATCCTTCAGCGTGTAGCGCAAATACGTTCCAATCAAAAATTCCTGTGTTGGCCCTTGTTTAAAATAAAGCACCGAAGGCAGCAATGCCGTGGAATTGCTGTTCAATTCAATGTAAACGTTTCCATAAACCGAGAATTTTGAATACAACTGCTCGGTCTCAATAGAATAGAATTTCTGCTTGGGCTTGTTGACGTGGAAAAAGCCCGCACCAAGATTTACCACCAGCCCTTTGGTGTTCATCACATCTGATTGTGGTTTTCTGTAATTCCAGTTCACTCCAGCAGAAACATCGCCAAAGCCGAAACTTTCGGAACTCAGCGTTTCAGCAGGGATGGCAGTGGGGTCGTATACCCCATTCACGTACTGACTGCTCCACCTGAGTTTTTCATTGTTGATACTGCGCTGGGCAAAGCCGCCCTGCAAGCCCACCGAAATCATATTGCTCTCATTGAGCGACAAAAAACTCGCCAATGAAATGTTCGCCTGTGTGATGCCCATTTCCGTATCGCCCGCCTTGTCGCTGAACACCGAAAGCCCTGCCCCCAGAAATGAATTTTCCCATTTCTCTTTAAACAAACCAGCATCGTAGGAAAAAGCGTAAGTTCTATAAGGCGAGCCGTTGGTGGCAGTTTTCCACTGGTCTTTGAAATTGACGATGGCACGGTGGTTGCCGTTAAAAGCGCCCGTCAGCGCGGGATTTACGAGTAGCGGGGTTTGGCTGTATTGGGAAAAGTGGACGTCTTGACAAAAAGCCCCACCCCAGCCCTCCCCAAAAGGGAGGGAGAAAATAATACTGTTTATTACAGCAATGTTCAATAATATCGATTTTATTTTTTTCATTTTTTAAGTCCTTCCCTTTTTGGGGTGATGTCCAGTGGACATCGAGCCAGTATTATGCGATGCTTTGGATGGGCTTTTTTAATACCTCACCAAGGTAATGTTCCCGTTTTCTTTAATGGTTTGTCCATCCAAACTTGCTTCCAAAATATAGACAAAAACTGTTGAATTCATTTCTTTTCCCTTGTATGTTCCGTCCCAGCCCACTTCCAGCGAATTGCTTTCAAACACCTTTTCGCCCCAGCGGTCATAAATTGTAAAGCGAATGTTTTCCAGTGCTTTCCCTTCCACAAAAAGCATATCGTGGATGCCATCGCCATTGGGTGAAAAGACATTGGGCACAAAATAGTAGGGGTCTGTTACCGTAACGGTAATGTCATCGGTGCTTTGGCAGCCAGCCGAGTCCGTTATTACTACTATGTAAGTGGTAGTGGTTGTTGGCGATATCACAGGATTTGCAGAACTGGGGTCATCCATTGATGTTACTGGCGACCAGTCGTAAGCGTAGGCAGGGATTCCGCCCGATGCCGTTGGCGAGCCGCCAATAGTGATTGTTTCACCTGTAGTGATGGTGGTGTCTGCACCTGCATCTGACAATAAATTCGTGCAATTGATTTCAATAATGCTCGCGCAGTTGGTTGCGGTGCAGTTGGTGCTGTCGGTTACTGTTACACAGTAATTTCCCATAGAAAGCCCGGTGGCGGTTTGTGTGATTTGGCTGCCAGTATTGGCATCCCATAAATAAGTAAAAGGTGATGTTCCCCCTGTGGTGTTGACCGTTGCTGCTCCGTTACTGCCACCAGGAGTGGTAACATTCACTACAGAAATGATGGCAGTTAGGTTGCAGGACGGTTCGTTTATCTGCGTACAGCCGACAGCCAAACATCCCGTTCCGTCAGTAATGGTAACGCAGTAGTTTCCTTGCGAAAGTCCTGTGGCTGTCTGCGTGGTTTGGCCGCCTGTATTGCTGTCCCACTGATAGGTGAACGGTGAAGTTCCCCCGATGGGATTTGCGGTTGCCACGCCATCACTTCCACCAGGCAGGGTAACATCAGTACCTTGAATGTCCGCACTAAACCCAGGGCATCCAGGGTCATTGACGGTTTCACAGGCGATGGCAGTGCACCCCGCGCTGTCGGTAACTGTTACGCAATAATTGCCGCCTGCCAAACCCGTTGCGGTTTGAGTGGTCTGGTTGCCCGTATTGGCATCCCATTGGTAGGAATAGGGGGTAGTACCGCCAGATGGGGTTGCAACGATAATTCCATCGCTGTCGTTGGGAACAGATACATCTGTAACGGTTAGAGAAACGGTCACTGCACAACCGGGGTCATTCACGGCAGTGCAAGCCGTTGTTTGGCAATTGACACTGTCTGTAACTGTTACACAGTAATTTCCAGCAGAAAGCCCCGTAGCCGTTTGTGTGGTTTGGCTTCCTGCATTTGCATCCCATTGATAGGAATAAGGCGAAGTGCCGCCTGTGGGATTGGCCGTTGCAGTGCCGTCCGAACCGCCTGTAGTAGTGGCATTAGTAGCCGTTGCATTCGCGCTGAAACCTGAACAACTCGGTTCATTTACAGCCACGCAAGCAGTTGCACTGCAACCAACGCTGTCGGTTACCGTTACGCAGTAATTCCCTGTGGAAAGCCCTGTGGCAGTTTGCGTGGTTTGGTTCCCTGCATTGGTATCCCATAAATAAGAATAAGGCGAAGTTCCACTTGCGGAATTAGCTGTTGCCGTACCATCGCTTCCGCCTGTTGTCGTTGCATCGGTTGATGTTGCCGTTGCTGAAAAAGCCGTGCAATTTGGTTCGGAAACAGTGCCACAAGCACTGGCTACGCACGAGCTGTTATCGGTAACCGTTACACAGTAACTTCCCGCAGCAAGCCCTGTTGCGGTTTGTGTGGTTTGGCTGCTTGCATTGGCATCCCATAAATATGAATAAGGCGAAGTGCCGCCTGTAGGATTTGCGGTTGCCGTGCCGTCAGAGCCACCAACGGTTGTAGCATCTGTTGTGGAAACAGTTACAGAAAATCCGCTGCATCCTGGCTCATTTACAATCAGGCAAATGCTTGTATCGCAGGCATTGGTGTCAGTTACGGTTACACAATAAGCTCCCGAAGTCAATCCCGAAATATCTTCCGTGGTGGCTGCATTGTCCCAGTTGTAAGAATAAGGTGTTGTTCCTCCACTTACTGTGATATCAATCGAGCCATCACTTCCGCCTGATGTGCTGACATCGGTTACTGTTGAACTGATGGTGAAACTGCTGCAAACTGGTTCATTAACGGTAACGCAAACAGTATCCTGACAAGAAGCAGTGTCGGATACCGTTACGCAATAATTTCCTGCCGTCAGACCGCTGATATCTTCTGTAGTAGAGCCATTACTCCAATTGTAGGTATAGGGCGATGCTCCGCCAGAAACCGCCAAATCTATGCTTCCATCGCTGCCGCCAATTGTGCTGACATCGGTAACTGCTGTGCTTAAACTGATAGCCGTAGCTGAACTTACTGTAGCTGAAACAGTTGCTGAACAGCCGCTTACATCCGTAACCGTAACATTGTAAGTTCCTGCTGCCAATCCTGTTGCTGTTTGGGTGGTTTGGCTTCCTGCCGAAACATCCCACTGATAAGTGTAAGGCGATGTTCCAGTTGTTGGATTAGCTGTTGCGGTTCCATCATTTTGAGCGCAATTTTCATCGGTGGATGAAGTGGTTGCAGAAACCGAACCTGTTGAGCCAACCGTTGCCAATGTTGAAGTTGAACATCCTGCATTATCGGTAACTGTTACATTGTAACTCCCTGCCGCCAACCCCGTTGCTGTTTGAGTGGTTTGGCTTCCTGCGCTTACATCCCATTGATAAGTGTAAGGTGAAGTTCCGCTTGTTGGATTTGCCGTGGTAGTTCCATTGGATTGTGCGCAGGTGTCGGGGGTTGTTGATGTGGTTGCGGAAACGGAACCAGTAGTTCCCACAATCGCAGATTGGATGACGGTGCATCCTGCATTATCGGTAACTGTTATATTGTAACTGCCAGCAGACAATCCAGTAGCTGTTTGATTAGTTTGATTTCCTGCTGAAGCATCCCACTGATAGGAATAAGGCGTAACTCCGCTTGACGGGTTTGCCGTGGCAGTCCCATTGGATTGTACGCATGTGTCGGGGGTTGTTGATGTAGTTGCCGAAACAGAACCCGTTGAGCCAACCGTTGCCAATGTTGAAGTAGAGCAGCCTGCATTATCCGTCACTGTTACATTGTAACTGCCTGCTGTCAATCCTGTGGCGCTTTGTGTGGTTTGGCTTCCTGCGCTTACATCCCATTGATAAGTATAAGGGGAAGTTCCACTGGTCGGATTTGCCGTGGCAGTCCCATTCGATTGTGCGCAGGTGTCGGGGGTTGTTGATGTGGTTGCGGAAACGGAACCCGTAGTTCCAACAGTCGCAGATTGAGTAACGGTGCATCCTGCATTATCTGTTACTGTTACATTGTGACTGCCAGCAGCCAATCCAGTAGCTGTTGCAGTGGTTTGCGACCCTGCAGAGACATCCCACTGATAGGTATAAGGTGTTGTTCCTGAAGAAGGGGAAACCGTAGCGGTTCCATTGGATTGTGAACAAGTGTCTGGTGCAGTTGAAGTAGCGGCAGTAATAACGCCATTGACGGTAACGGTTTCCGTTAAAGAACAGGCGCCTGCATCCGAAACGGTAACATTGTAAGTGCCTGCCGACAATCCTGTAGCCGTTGCTGTGGTTTGATTTCCCGCAACGGCATCCCAAAGATAAGTATAGGGAGTTGTGCCACCGCTTGGGGTTACGGTGGCCGCACCGTCTGAACTCGGGCAATTTGCATCTGTAGATGAAGTGGTAGCTGAGGGACAGGAGGATACTTCAGCGCATAAATAACTGCCATTATTGCCGGCAGGACCTTCTGAGGGAGTGTTTGTAAAAAGCACTAACCCTGCCGGAGTGAAATCAGACCCCCTGTTCATTATCATTGAGGCATTGGCAACGGTAAGGGTGGTTAGAGAATTGTTAGCAGCACAGGCGCCTGCTTCCACAAACCCGAGAGAATCGGTAAGCACCAGCAGTCCAAGCCCTCCTACGAAGTAATCGTATAGTCCGGCAAGTAAAAAGCGACCGCTTGCCGTTGTCATTACTTTGCGGCCGTAATCATCATCAAATCCGCCATCGCCATAGGTTCTTGCCCATTCTATCGTAGAGCCGGTGGCATCTACTTTAAATAACATTGCCTCAGGATTGCCGCTTGCATCGTAAGTTCCTGCTAAAACAAAGCCGCCATCGCTTGTTTGTTCTACATCATAGAGTTCAAACTCGGTAAAGATTTCGTCATAATTTTTTTGCCATTCAATTACGCCAGTGGAAGACACCTTAATGACCAATGCTTCGCCCCGCGATCCATACCAGTCGGTAACAATGCCGCAGCAAACACCACCAATAATGTAACCGTCATCTTTAAAGCCGTCACCGTCATCATCGGTTTGAGTAACGGTAAAGCCCTTTTCCTGCCCACTTGTTCCATAGGTGGCTGTCCAGGTGGTATCACCGTTGGCGTCTGTTTTAACTAAAAGAAAATCCCAGCTTCCTTCCCCGTCACTTGAGGTGTAGCCCGCAACGATGTAGCCGTCATCCTGCAAGCCGTCYCCATCGTCATCGGTTTGCTGCACTTCGTTGCCCCTGTCGTCTCCGCTTCCTCCAAAGGCCTTTTGCCASRYWATYGCTCCSGCAGAGTTSGTCTTTAACAACACCATGTCCAAAAGTCCTCCGAGCGGACCATCAATAGAGCCGGTTACAATGTATCCTCCATCAGCAGTTTGATGCACGTCTCTGCCCCTGTTTGCAACTGAACCTCCGACTTCAAAATGTTCTGACCATTGAACAATCCCGTTGCTGTCTGTCTTAATTAAAAAAATGCTGCCATTGCCTTGGCAGCCGATGTTGCCGCTGGTGCAGTCGCCTGTGAGGATGTAGCCGCCATCGCTTGTTTGTTCTACGGAATAGCCCACATCGCCTGAATTGCTGCCGATGTACCTTGTCCACTCTACGGTGCCACTTGAGTCGGTTTTGACCAAGTAGAAGTCATCGTCTGAACCGCCCCAGGTGCGGGTGCTTCCTATGGTAACGAAGCCGCCATCGCTGGTGATGTCTATGTCGAGGATGCGAGTTTGGCCGGCATTGCCGAGGGTTTGAACAAAGGCGATGGTGTCCTGGGCGGAAGAAGTAAAATGTAAAAAGTAAAATGTAAAAAGCAGGGCAAATGTCCACTGGACATTTGAGCCAGCTTGTGCGAAAGATATTGTTAAATTGCTGAATTGTTTCAACTGTTTCATTTTGATGTTTTCTAAACCCACCATGCCAAACAATTTTACATAAATGCTTTCAATAACGCTATTTTGTTCGTAAAGATAATCATCTAAAACATTTGGAATGATAATCTGTTCATATAGAGTAGCATCCTAATCATTTGAAACTTAACATTGAACGTTTAACATTTAACATTAATTTACAGGAATTTAACATTGCTGCCCGTGCCTTTTCCGTATTTGAAGGGATTGGGATTGACGTAACGCAGTGAAATTTCAATGCCACCCCTTGTATTGCTGGCTGCTCTCAGTTTTGAAATGTTAAAATCGTAATTCACGCCAACCGCCCAATGGCCATATTCAAATACAATGGCGGGAATGACGGCATCACCCACGCGGTAATAGCCGCCTATTTGCAGCGCGGTTTCCTTGAAAATGCCCGTGTAACGCGATTCTTCCTTCACGGTATATCGTATCATCATCCCTGCATTGATTTCCCTTGCCCCGCCTTGCTGAAAATAGATAATCGATGGCAAAATAGCGGTGTTTGAATTCTTCATTCCTACATAAAGACCACCGTGTGCGACAATTTTCGGGTTGAGCTTTTCTTCGTTGTAAAATTCCTGCTTGGGCTCGTTAATGTGGTGGTAAGCCACCCCTGCATTCGCCCTGAACCCATCGTTGGAAATCATATTGGCTTCATCGGTACCGAAGCTCCACACTGCGCCTGCCGAAAAATCGGCAAAGCCGAAGGTGTTGAAATTACTGGCTTCGTAAGATGGGGCTGCGGGGTCGTGGCCGTCCGTGCAGGTGGGGCAGTACTGCGTGTCCCATTTTTGGTTTGCGGCATCCACTCCGCGCTGTGCAAAGCCGCCCTGAAATCCAATGGATATGGTATGGTTTTCTGATAATGCCGTAATGCTTGACAGCGACAGATTGACCTGTGTTTGTTTCATTGCCGCTTCGCCTGCCTTGTCATGGAAGACAAACAGTCCTGCGCCCAGGTAACTGTTTTCCCACTTCTTTTTAAACATCGCCATATCAACCCCAAAAGCGTAGGTCTGATAGGGAGCGTCTATGCTGCGCCACTGGTCTTTGTAGTTGACGATGGCGCGCTGCTCTCCGTTGAAAGCCCCAGTTAATGCGGGATTGATGAGCAAGGGCGTTTGATAGAATTGCGAGAAGTGAATGTCCTGGGAAAAGCCCCCCTTAATCCCCCCGAAGAGGGGAAACAAAAAACCACCTATAATTACCCATTGGGCAATGTTATTAAACAATAGTTTTGCTTTTATATTCATTGTTCAATATTTAATATTCAATATTCAAACACTCATCTTAAGCCCTTCCCTTGGGGAAGGGTTTGGGATGGGCTTTTATCTGATTAAAGTAATGCTCCCTTTTTCGTCAATTTCATTACCGTTATTGAATTCGCCAGTGAGCACATAGACAAACACAGCTGAGTTCATCGGTTTTCCCCGCAGCGTGCCTTCCCAGCCAATAGCTTTGTCACTGGTTTCAAAGACCTTTTCGCCCCAGCGGTCGTAGATGATGAATTCCATAAAGGCAATGCCGCTGCCCCTTACAAAGAGCTCATCGTTGAAGCCGTCTGCATTGGGTGAAAAGATATTGGGTACGTAAATAACCTTTTGCGTAATATCAATGGTGATGGTGATGGTGATGGTGTCGGTGGCAGTGCAGCCGTTGGCATCGGTTACCGAAAGAATGTAAGAAGTGGTTTCAGTTGGCGTTGCAAAAGGATTTTGGCAATTCACACAGCTCAAATCGGCAGATGGACTCCACGAGTAATCGGTTCCACCCGATGCGGATAGTTGGATGGTTTCTCCTTCCCCGATGGTGATGTCGTTCCCTGCATCGGCAGCAGGCAAAGGGTTTACTGCAACCGCAAAACTGTCGCTTACTGTGCCACAGGCATTGGTGGCGGTTACGTAATAAGTCATATTTGCAGAAGGATTTACCGTGATGCTTGTCGCAGTGTCGCCTGTGTCCCAGAGATAACTTGTTCCACCGTTGGCAGTGATGGTGGCGTTTCCGCCTGAGCAAATGCTGTTATCTCCAGCAAGAGAAATATTTTGCGTGGTAACCGAAACCGTAACGGAACCGTTTGCCAAGCAGCCGCTGCTGTCGGAAACCGTTACTGAGTAGGTGGTTGTTGATGCAGGCGAAACGGTGATGAAAGAAACCGTGTCATTGGTGCTCCATAAATAAGAAACACCACCTGTAGCCGTCAAGGTAACAGCATTTCCTGTGCAAATGGAAGTATCATTAGTAAGCGTGAAAGTAACTGGCGCTGGTTCGCTGATGCTAATGGATGTAGTATAGGTACAACTGTTCGCGTCTGAAACCGTAACGGTGTAATTTCCTGCTGCCAGTCCAGTGGCCGTAGCATCTGTTTGCCCGTCTGACCAAGTGTAGGAATAAGGCGTTGCTCCCCCGCTTGTTATGAGTGCAGATGAACCATCATTCCCACCGTTGCAAGTAACATCATTCGTTGAAGTAGTAACCGAAGGCCCACCCAAACTATTGACGGTAGCCGAAGCGGTATCGGTGCAGTTATTGTTATCGGTAACCGTTACCGTATAATTTCCTCCCGAAAGTCCGTTTGCCGTTGCTGTGGTTTGCCCATCTGACCATAAATAGGAATAGGGAGAAGTGCCACCTGTGACGGAAACAATAGCCGTGCCATCTGTGGCCCCGCAATTTTCATCGGTGGTGGTCGCTGTTAAATTTATTGTAGTTGCTTCATTCACTGTTACGCTATCAATCGTTGGACATCCGCCCGCATCGGTTACTGTTATGTAATAAGTGCCGCCAGACAGTCCTGATGCGGCTGCGGTGGTTTGCCCCCCCGTCCAAAGATATGTGTAGGGTGTAGTTCCACCGCTAGGTGTAGCTGTGGCAGTGCCGTCAGCATTTCCATTGCAACTTACATCTGTGGCAGCAATTAAAACAGCAGGCCCTCCCGTTCCATTGACAATAACGGATGCTGTGTCGGTGCAGCCGCTGTTGTCGGTGATGGTTATGCTGTAATTACCTGCAATCAACACAGATGCAGTTTGGGTGGTCTGCCCGTCTGACCAATTATAGGAAAAAGGGGATGCACCACCGCTGGGCGTAGCAGTTGCGGTTCCATCGCCAGCCCCGCAGTTTTCGGGGGTTGAGCTTAAAGAAACATTCGGGTCGTTTATGACAATAGAAACCGTATCGCTGTCACTACAACTGCCGCTTCCAACGGTATAAGTGATAATATGTGTTCCACCTCCCGCTACAGCTGGGTCAAAAGTGGTTCCGCTGATTCCTGTTCCGCTCCAAATGCCTCCAGCAGTAGCGGCAGAAAGGGTTACAGGTGCATCGCTCTGACATAAATTACTTACGGGATTTATGGTGGCATCTGGATTAGACACCACTACAATATTCTCCGTATCAGAATTTGTACAACCGCCTGATGTAACGGTATAAGTGATGGTATGCGTGCCGTTGCCTGCAACCGAAGGGTCAAAAGATGTTCCGCTAACTCCTGTTCCGCTCCAAGTACCACCAGGCGTTGCAGCATTGAGCGTAATGGCAGGGTCTGAAGTGCACAAAGTGCTTACTGACGTAATGGTGGCATCCGGAATCGCATCTACCACGATGGTTTCCGTGTCGCTGTCGCTGCAAGAGCCACTGCCCACGGTGTATGTTACTATATGTGTTCCCACGCCCGCTGAAGCAGGGTCAAAACTGCTGCCGCTCACGCTTGTTCCCGACCAAGTTCCTCCTGAAGTAGCCGCATTAAGCGTTATAGAAGAACTGTTCTCGCATAAATTTCCAACAGCAGTAATGGTCGCATCATTTGAATTGGTAACCGTGATGGTTTCAGTGGCAGTGCCAGAACAGCCGTTTTGGTCGTCCCACGAGTAGGTGATGGTGTGTGTGCCAGGGCCTGCAATGGCGGGGTCAAACTGGGCGTAGCCCTCATCACCATAGGCGGTTGGCGGGTTGTAGAACAATCCATTGCCGCTGTAAGATGCAAGGCCTGTTAATGTGCCTGCAGGAATGACCACCACATCGCATATTCCATCGCTGGCGTTCCAAGTGCCGCTGGCAATGGCAACACCACTGTTGACATCGGTAATGGTGTAAGTCATATTTGTTGAAGAAGTGATTGTTTCGCAAAAACGGATGGTATGGATAGCAGAAGGGGATACTTCCCACGCATCAAACGTCCATGGATTGTTGGGGGCAACCCCTCCCGTGTTGTACCACACGCCCATGTTTTGTTCTTCCAGTTCGATGTAATTGCCGGTTTGCGAGTTGACCATTGTTACGTCCACGCTGTATCCGGGGGTAATGAACTGCGGGTTTCCTCCCGACCATACTGTATTGGCCTTCAGGCGTATCCAAGGGTCATCGCAGGCCATTGTGGTGGGCAGGTTGAAGTTGGAACCTCCCTGCGTTTGCCCGTGAAAGCCAACTGTGGGGCACTGTGCGGTTGCCTTTGTTACTAATAAGGTAAGAGCAATTCCAAGCAGGAAAATCACGGCAAGCACAGCCCCTATTACCAAGCGATTGAGTGCCCTTGGCTGCTTGGTCGGGTTGGTTTGGAAAAAGTAGTTTATCATAAATTATTTTACAATGGCGAGTTTGTGGATTTTTTCGTAATCATCCGCGATGAATTTCACCGAATAGATGCCTGAAGCCAACCCACCAAGTGGAATGGCTTTGTGGGAAATTCCGCTGGAAATACTGTTGAGTTCCTTTTCCAGCACGAGTTTGCCGATGGGGTTGAAAACCTGTATGCTGAGCTTTTGGTAGTTGCTTGAAGGGCAAGTGCAGGTGAAGGATAAATCATCGCTTGCGGGGTTGGGGAAGATATTAGTGATGTCAAATGCATTAGGTGTTCTCATTTCAATGGCGATAATGTCAAAATATTCGTAATTGCCATCGTAATCGGTTTGTTTCAAGCGATAATAAGTAGTACCTTCATAGGGGTTTTTATCAATGAATGAATAAGACAACGGTTCGGAAGAATTGCCCGCCCCATTCATTGTGCCGATTTGTTCAAAACGTTTTCCATTTTTGCTTCTTTCAATGGTGAAATAATCGTTGTTGACTTCAGTGGCGGTAGCCCATTCCAAAATGTTAACATTGCCTTCATTTCTTCCTGTAAAAGACAGCAATTCTATTGGCAATGGCCCACCACATACGAAACTGCCACTTGGGTTTCCTGCCGCACCTTCGGGTGGGTTATTGTTAGCAGTACGTGTTAATGTTCCCGCTGCATTGCTGGAAGTGGTCCCTCTCACCATGGCAGGCGTGCTAACCGTGATGCCGCCTGTTACGGTAGTTACATCTCCACAGCCGCCACTAACGCTTCCTCCATTATCGGTGTGTACTGCCAGCCCAATTTGAAGACCTGCCCCCCCGTTATATTCGCCCGATATTACATAGCTGCCCGTTTTCTTAAAATGATAGCCCAAGTCATCACCGGTGCCGCCATAAGCCCTTGCCCAGTTTACGGACTTGTCAACCCCATTGATGCTCATCAGAAATGCATCTTCTGTACTGGCTGCATCATAAGTGCCTGATATTACAAAGCTGTCAGCCACCTGTTCAACATCATAAACTGAAAATTCAGTAGATACCTCTTCATAGTTCCTCTGCCACTCAATAACTCCGGTGGAACTGACCTTGATAATGAGCATCTCACCATAGGCGCCATACCAGTTGGTAACAATGCCGCAACAGACACCTACTATGATGTAGCCGTCATCTTTATTGCCGTCTCCATCGTCATCTGTTTGATAAACGGCAAAGGCCTTTTCCTGCCCGGCTGTGCCATAGGTATTTGACCAAGACACGTTGCCTGAAGCATCAAATTTGACCAGGTACATATCGAAGCTACCCTCTCCATTACTTGTGCTATATCCTGCAGCTATGTATCCGTCATCCTGTAAGCCGTCTCCATCGTCATCGGTTTGTTGTGCATCATTAAACCTGTCGTCACCGCCACCACCGCACCCCTTCTGCCAGGAGATGACTCCGGTGCTGGTGGTTTTCATAATCAACCCGTCCCAACTTCCCAAGGGGCCGGAACTATAATATCCGGCAACCATGTAACCCCCATCGGATGTTTGCTGTACGAATCTGCCATCAGTGCCGGAACCGCCATCTTTATAAATATGCGCCCAGCCTGTTCCGCCATACACTCCGCTGCCATCGGTTTTTATCAAAGTGAGCTCGCCATTGCCTCCACAGGAGTGATTACCGCCGGAACAATAGCCGGTGAAGATATAACCTCCGTCACTGGTCTGGTTAACGGAATAGGCGCGGTCCGTGCTGTTGGTGCCAATCCACCGCGCCCAAGCAACGGTGCCTTCGGCATCAGTTTTCACCAGGTACGCCTCATCACCGGAATAGGTGCCCCAGCCTGAAGTATGCCCGATGAAGACAAAGCCGTTGTCGCTGGTGGTATTTACATCCAAAAACCGGTCTGTGGAGGCACTGCCAATGCTTTCGATGAACGGAGAGCCACACGAAGTAACGTCAACAGCGATGCTGCCACAACCTGGTGACCAGCAACTTGTTGCGTCAATTTGGGAACGTATATAATAAGTGCCGTCTGAACTTGCAGTGTAGTTAACTCCCGACCCTAAAGATGTGCTTGTGCCACAGGAAGTTCCCTGCCAGTACCAGGTTTCGCCACCAGGAGGTGGGCCGGAGCGGGTGAGCGTTACATTACCGCAAGTAGGACTGTCTTTAGTGGGATTGCCCGGGTTTGTAGGGGAGGAATTAATAGTGACTGTTATACTACCACATCCTGTTGACCAGCACAAAGAGGTATTGTCTCTCGCCCTGATATAATAGGTTCCGTTTGAAGTTGCGGTATAGGTAGCTCCTGAACCCAAGACTGTGCTTGTACCGCAAGTGGTGCCCTGCCAATACCAGGTTACTCCTGCCGGGGGCGAACCTGAACGCGTGATGGTTACATTGTTTGGGGAGCATTGAGGCGAATCGCTTGTGGGATTGCCCGGGTTTGCAGGATATGGATTCACGGTAACGGTTACGCTGCCGCAGCCTGTTGACCAGCATGCCTCAGCAATGTGGTATGACCTTATGTAATACGTACCGCTTGCCGTGGCTGCGTAAGTTGCGCCTGAGCCTAAGACTGTGCTTGTGCCGCAAGATGTGCCCTGCCAATACCAGGTTTCGCCAGCAGGAGGCGGTCCCGAACGGGTAAGCGTAACATCACCGCAGGTAGCACCATTATCTGTTGGATTTCCGGGCGTGGTTGCCGAACAACTAGCAACATCGGCTATTGAAACATCGTCAATTGCCATATCGCTGGTTAAACTGGTTCCAGTTGTCCCTTTCCACCTGAGCTTAATATCTGACTGGCCAGAGTATGCGGATAAATTAACTGTTGCTTCAATCCAGCTATTTCCCTGATTACCGGATAATGTCCAAACATTTGTTGGCCAGGTAATGCCGCCATTGGTGCTTATCTCTACATCGAGAGTTCCCATGCTCGACCCATACATGTGATACCAGAATTTTAATTCGGGCCCGCCAAGCGAACTGAAATCAAAACAAGGGCTAGTTAAATGAGCTACTTTGCTGTAACATGAGGAGGATTCGGTATAAACGTATCTTCCTGTTCCTGAAGTGTGGTCTGCTGAAGGTCCAGTAGAGCCGGTAGGCGTTGTTAGATCGCGTCCTCCCCAATCAATGTCATCATCTGTTGTGTTATCCCATCCGCTCGGCACGGGACAAAGTGCGGTGCAAGTGGTTGAACAATCAGAGCCGATGCCATCAAAATTCTGGGTATGAGGGAAAGCGGATATGCTTGTGGTACAGGGGCCGTCCTGCAGGGTTACATCGTCTATGGCCATATCGCCGGATGTACTGGTTCCTGTGGTCGCTTTAAATCTGATCTTAAAATCGGTCTCGGTGGTATAAGCAGATAGATCGACAATAGCCTTTTGCCAGCTATTTCCCTGATTGCCGGATTTTGTCCAAATATTTGTTGGCCAGGTAATGCCCCCATCCGTGCTTATCTCCACGTCCAGGGTTCCCATGGTTGAACCATACATGTGAAACCAAAAAATAAGGTGTGGACTGGTGATGCTCGTGAAATCAAAACAAGGGCTGGTTAAATGAGCTACTTTGCTGTAACATGAGGAGGATTCGGTATAAACATATCTTCCTGTTCCTGAAGTGTGGTCTGCTGAAGGTCCAGTAGAGCCGGTAGGCGTTGTTAAGTCACGTCCTCCCCAGTCAATGTCATCATCTGTTGTGTTTTCCCATCCGCTCGGCACAGAACAAATTGCGGTGCATGTGGTTGAACAATCAGAGGTGATGCCATCAAAATTCTGGGTGTGAGGAAAAGTCGATATGGTTGTGGTGCATGGACCGTCCTGCAGTGTTACATCGTCTATGGCCATATCGCCGGATGTACTGGTTCCAGTTGTCCCTTTCCACCTGATCTTAAAATTGGTCTGGGCGGTATAAGCAGACAGGTCAACAGTTCCTTTTTTCCAGCTATTTCCCTGATTTCCAGATAATGTCCAAACATTTGTTGGCCAGGTACTTCCGCCATCAGTGCTGATCTCCACGTCCAGGGTTCCCATGGTTGAACCATACATGTGATACCAAAAAACGAGGTATGGACTGGTAATTGAAGTGAAATCAAAACAAGGGCTGGATAATAGGGCAATTTTGCTATAACAAGAGGAGGATTCGGTATAAACGTATCTTCCTGTTCCTGATGTGTGGTCAGATGAGGGCCCGGTAGAGCCGGTAGGTGTTGTTAAATCACGCCCTCCCCAGTCAATGTCGTCATCCACACCGTTGGTCGCATTGGTCCAATCGGTAGGCACCGGGCAAGTTGCGGTGCAGGTGGTTGAACAATCAGCTCCAATACCATCAAAATTTTGAGTATGCGGATAAACGGTGATGCACTGGGCAGAGGAGGTAAAATGACTGGCAAGCAAAATAAAACCAGCACAGAACAAGAGCATCAAAACGTTTAAATTCTTAGCTGAATTCGTTATATTTTGATGAAATTTCATTTCGCTCTTCATTAAACTAATCTTGTACGTGCTTGAATTACACATAGTTACTTATGGTAACTAAATACAGATGGCATTTTGTTTCAATTAATTGAGTTTTGTATGAAATAAAATTGCATTGATTTTGTCCTTTCAATTGTTTTCCCCTTTTATCAAATAGGCATAGGATGTGGCTTTTCCCATCCCAATCAGCAGCCAGCCGTTTTTTACTGCGGTTTGTTTGCTCTTCACATAATTTGCTATTTCATCTATCTTAATAAATGACAATTCTTGTTCGTTTTTCAAGTAGGAAATGCTTTTTTCATAATTGATGACCCATTTTTGCACACTGACGTGGCTCACCCCGAAAATTTTTCCGATTTCCCGGTAGGTCAGCCCTTCCAGGTAGAGTTGCAACGCCTGCCGTTTCACCGCCTTTGATTTGGCAGATGCCTTCCGCTGCACGGTGTAGCGGTAGCTGCATCGCTTGCATTGGTAACGCTGGCGCTGGCGTACTTTTCCGTCTTTGATAAACTCGTTTGAACCGCAATTAGGACAATTCATAAATGACACTTGATTTTAGACAGAACAAAATTACGGGGGTAATAAGTGCCAGTAAATAGAGGGATGTTCGTAAATCCCTACGAAGATTAACGTATTTTTGGTGAAACCGGGGATGGATTTGTAAACTAAAGATGGATTTTCAGCACATCGCCTAATCTACCAATCCGTTGTTGATGGCGTAACGGATAAGCCCTGCAATGTTGCTCACGTTGAGTTTTCTCATTAGGTTGGTGCGGTGGGTGTCCACGGTGCGGGGGCTTATATATAATTTTTCACCGATTTGGGTATTGGACAATCCTTCGGCAATTAATTTAAGGATTTCTGTTTCCCTTTGGGTGAGCGGAATTAACGGTTCAATGGCAATTGCCGCAGAAGATGGCTTATTCGATTGCTTGCTAAGTAAGGCGAGGGTAACATCACTTGAAAAATATTGCTGCCCAGCTGCCACTTTTTTTATGGCTCCCACCAATTCTTCGCGGTCAGCATTTTTGAGAATATAGCCGCTGGCCCCTGCTTCCAGCATTGTGTTAATCATCGCTTTTTCGTTGTGCATTGTCAGCGCCAGCATTTTAACTTTGGGGTATGTTTCAGTGAGTTTGCGGGTGGTTTCAATGCCGTTTAAAACGGGCATATCAATATCTATCAGCACTACATCAACGGTGATGTTTTTGAGCATATCCAGCACTTCCTGGCCGTTGTTAGCTTCGGCAATAAGCTCAAATTCGGGCACGTCTTTGATGAGCGCCTTTAATCCGTCAAGCACCAACTGGTGGTCGTCTGCGATGATGATTTTTACTGGTTTCACACTATAGGAATTCTGACTGTGGCTACTGTGCCTTTTTCGGGGCCTGGCTCGTAATTCAACTTACCATTTACTAATTTTACCCTTGCAGAGATGTTCATCAGCCCGAGCCCTTTTCCTTTATTCTCATCAAAATTAAACCCTTTGCCGTTGTCTTCCACCACTAGCACGAGCAGGTTTTTGTTTTTGAGCAATTGAACATTCACTTTTTTTGCATCCGCGTGTTTGAGTATATTGTTCATGAGTTCCTGTGTTATCCTGTACAGTGCAAGTTCGATGTCTTCACCATAGCGTCCGTTGACGCCAAAATGTTCAAATTCAAACGAGATGCCTGAGTTGCTTAATGCTTTGTCCAACATATCTTCCATTGCGGGAACAATGCCCGCTTCGCTCAATGCTCTCGGCATCATTTGATGAGAGAGGGAACGAACTTCGTTGCTGGTTTCGTCCAGAATTTTTGACGAATGGCTTATTTTTTCATTCATTTCGGCACTATCATTTCCTATTTCTTTTGAAAGGTTTTGCCACGATAATTTCAACCCCGTAAGCATTTGGCCGATGCCATCGTGCAGGTCTTTTGCGATGCGCTTGCGCTCTTCTTCCTGTGCGTCCACCACGGCTTTGAGGCGCAATTCCTGCTGTTTGATGAGTTCTGTATTGAGGATTTCTTTTTGTTTTGAGCGGTACCAGTTGTAAAGCAAAAATCCGACAACAACGAGTGCGATGATGCCTGCAATCAACAGGAAAATCTGTGTTTGCTTCTGCCCGATAGCGAGGTTTTTGATTTTCTGGTCTTTCTTTAAATTGATGATTTCCTGCTCTTTTTGCTCGGTTTCAAATAGGGTTTGCAGCTCGGCTATTTTTTCGTTCATTTCTTTGCTCAAAACCGTGTCTTTCATCGCGGCATAAAGCTGGTGATATTGGTATGCCTGCCGAAAATCGCCCATTGCTTCGTATGTTCCTGCAAAGTCCTTGTAAAAGGATTTCAGCTCGTCTTTCGCACCGATTTCCTTTGCGATGGCGATGCTTTTTTCCATATAGTCAACGGCTTTTTCAAAATCACGTTGCTTTGAATATACCGAGCCGATGTTGTTCAGCACCAGTGCAATGCTCTGCTTGTCACCAAGTGCTTCATTTAATTTTAACGCTTTGTTGAAATAATACAGCGCTTTTACTTGGTTTTCCCGCTCGCTTTCAATGCCGCCAAGGTTGTTGTAGGTACTTGCAATGCGCTGCTTGTCACCAATTTCTTCATATAGCTTTAACGAGCGGTCATAATAATCCAGCGCTTCTTTGATTTTATGCTCTCGATACGCTACGCTATCAGGACTCGCTGAGCTCGCCTGCTTTCGCTGGATGACCCCGATGTTGTTGCAGGCATTGGCAATGGCGTAATTGTCTGCGGTTTTTTCTGCGGTTTTCAGCGAAAGCTGGAAATGTTCCAAAGCGTTGGAAAGGTTTTCCTGCTTGTAATAAATCATCCCGATGTTGGCATATGAAATGGCGATGGCTTTATCAAAGTGAAGTTCTTCGTTTAATTTTAATGCCTTGAAATAATAGTCCAGCGCCTTGGGGAAATCGGATAGATAATAGAAGGTATTGCCTATGCTGTTGTAACAGGAAGAAATTCCTCTTTTGTCTTTGAGTTCTTCCCTTATTTTTAATGCCTTGAAGTAATTTTCCAACGCACGGTGATAGTTGCCCCGATTGACGTGAAAAAAGGCAATGTTGTTGTGCGAAACTGCCTGCCCTTTTTTAAACCCCAGTTTTTTAGCCAATTCAAGCGCCTGGCGGGCATAATCAAGTGAGTTTTTGGGGTCATTTGTGCTTAGCTTGCCTGCAAGTTTATTGAGCAGGTTGACTTTATTGGTGTCATTATTTACATTTGGAAGGGTGGTTTGTAAGCTGTCAATGGTTCGGCTTCGTTCAACACTTGTTTTTTGCTGAGCAGTTAAAATGATTGTTGAAAATAACAACAAAGTTATTATCAGGTATTTTAACCTGTTATTCATCCTTTAATTCAAATATATAAGAGTGAATGATTTAGCACATTCAACAGCGAAGATAATAATCTGAAGACAGGTGTCAATCACCACGCCACCCAGATCTGTCAAGTGAACAGTATTGGATGGCTTCAGCTAAATGATTGGTTTGGATGTTTCGGCAAAGTCGAAACAATTAAATTAACAATTTCGCCTAAATTGCTTTTGCCTCAACCACTTCTTTATTTTTCTTTCAATAACGGTTTCTCCATATTCTCCTAAATATGCTGACTGAATATTTTCTCCACCACTACTAAAAACTACCTTCTGCAAAAGGGTTTTCAATTCGTTGATGTTCATTGATTGAATCCTTAAATCATTGTCGGCTACATACAACCTTGCTATTGCAATTTTACCTATAATTTGAGCTGTTGCCCTCTTTGAGTTAGGATAGTTCTTTACTTCCATTTCCCTTTGAACCCATTGATTTTTCTTTAAGTGTATTTTCAGAGGAATGTATCTTGTTTTTCCTTTATGGCAAGCAGAATTACTAAAGGGTAATCACCTTCCCTATTTGCTCGTCTTTCGTCTAATATTATCTTTGCGTTTGCCATTAGTATTTAAATTCGAGTTGGTGATTTGGATGAAAAATGACTGGGAAAAATATGTAAAATTTGCGTGTTATTTGCGTGTATTTTATGGTTTTAAAAATACTTAAAAAAACCTAAAGGACTGTAACAGCAATAAAATCAGCATTTTAAGTACAATTTGAGTGTTTTGCGGGAATAGCTCAGTTGGTAGAGCGTCAGCTTCCCAAGCTGAAGGTCGCGGGTTCGAGACCCGTTTCCCGCTCTTTTCGGGATGTAGCGCAGTTCGGTAGCGCACTTCGTTCGGGACGAAGGGGTCGCTGGTTCGAATCCAGTCATCCCGACCATCGTAAAACCGAGCCAAAACACAGTGTTTAGCACTATGTTTTTGTTTATTATGATCGGTCGTCTTGTCTTGTCGGGGAAACAGGATATGAACCTTTATTCAGCCGATTTTCAAGAAGCAGGAAGACACTACTCCTTCTCGATTCAAAGAAAACAAGTAGATAGGAAGAATTGCCAACTCTTCGGGAACAGTTACCTACCAAGCGCCTCATTTCTTGCCGGAACTTTGCAGAGTCAAATTAATTATTAATTAAAAACTCAACAAAATGAAAGCAACTGTTATTAACGGTTTTGGAGATTTTGAGGCACTCCAATACCAAGAAATAGAAAGACCTCAACCGAAATCCGGCCATGTATTAGTTAAAGTGCTGGCAGCCGGTGTCAATCTTTTGGATCATTATATCCGTGCAGGATCTATTGTTCCCGAGCTTCCTTTTCCTCATATATTAGGCGCTGATGCTGCCGGGGAGGTGGCTGAACTGGGTGAGGGTGTGAGTGGTTTTGAAGTCGGTGAACGCGTGATTGTAGTTCCTGGCTATCCGCAAAAAGCAGATGAGGCCCATATCCGCCCTACGATAGCAGCCCCAACCTTTGGCTTGCCCGGGTTACACATTTCAGGAACGTATACCCAGTATATGGAAGTGCCCGTTTATGCTCTTATAAAAGATGAAACCGGGTTAACACCTGAAGAGGCGGCCACCCTGCCGGTACCGTTAGCATCTGCCGTACACGCGGTTAAAGTTATTGGTGAAGTGAAGGCCGGTGATAAAGTGCTCGTTCATTCTGGGGCATCGGGTTCCGGTAGTATGCAAATCCAAGYAGTGAAAGCTTTGGGGGCAGAGGCAGCTACTACCGTACGCAGTGATGCCAAAGGCGAATTTGCCAAAACACTTGGTGCAGACCTTGTGATAAATACCAACAACGAGGATTTTGTGGATCGCATTAAGGAGTGGACCGGTGGACAAGGCGTGGATGTTGTTATTGACAATTTGGGAGGATCTGTATTGGCTAAGAGTATTGAAGCCACCAAGGCAACCGGTATTATTGTTGCTTTTGGCTTTGCAGCCGGCCCTGAAGTGAATTTCGACATCCGAAGCTTGTTTTTTGGTCAGAAGACACTTCGCGGTTCCATGGCTAGTGATTTGGAAGATTTCCAATGGGGGCTGGAGCAAGTCCGTGCRGGCYGYATCAARCCAATACTKGATCAGRMATWYCCGYTRAGCAAGGCCGGTGAGGTACACSAAYTGRTAGCTACMGGMAARGTTACCGGAAGRCAYGTGTTACTTCCKTGGKCTGAGTAATTTCTWGAAYTACCAATGGCAAGCAGTCGCCCTTAAATGGAATGGCTGCTTGCTTTGTTTTAATCATTTAATGAAAACGCTTAGAATAATTTCTATAATATTATAGTATGATGAAATACGAAATGTTAATAGGCCTAAATGTGCTTGATGATAGTAAATACCAAGAATACCGTAAAAACATGAGGCCCATTTTATTTTCCTATGGGGGTGGTTTTGGTTATGATTTCAAAATATCAGAAGTACTTATAGCTGAGACAACAAATGATATAAATCGTGTTTTCACTATTTACTTTCCCAGCAAAGCAAAAATGGAAGGTTTTTTTTCAAATCCAGCATATATAAAAGTAAAAGAGAAATACTTTAATATGGCTGTGGAAAGTACTACCATCATTTCAAGTTATAAGAAAAACACTTAACAATCGCATACCCTTTTCTGAGAACGATATTCGTGCATGCAGTCGATTTTGCGCGATTCAGAAAAATTGCCAACACTTCGGGAATAGTTACCTACCAAGCACCTCTTTTCTTACCCGACCTTTGTAGGGACAAATCAAATTATTAACTTAAAATTTAAAACAATGGCAACTTTAAACGCTCCCACCAGAGGAGAAGTATCTGAAAACAATCAAGCAATATTCGACAATCTTGAAAAAGGATTGGGTTTTGTTCCAAACATTTACGCGTATTTTGCGAAAAACGAAACAGCCTTAGCTGATATTCTTGCTTTCCAAAATCGCAAAACAACTCTTTCTGCTAAAGAAAAGGAAGTGATCAAACTGGCAACAAGTCAGATCAATGGTTGTCGTTACTGTCAATCTGCGCATACAGCCTTGGGGAAAATGAACGGTTTTACGATGAACAAATTATTGAAATCCGAAAGGGTTCAGCAACGTTTGACCCAAAATTTGATGCCTTGGCAAAATTCACCGTTTCTGTCGTAACCAACAAAGGTACGGCAAGCCAGGAGGCGAAAGAGGTATTCTTTGCTGCCGGATACAATGAAGCAAATTTGGTTGATGTAGTAATTGTAATTGGAGATATCACTATCAGTAATTACATTCATGAACTTACTGACTTCGAAACTGATTTCCCTGTAGCTCCTGAATTAACACTGGAAAATGTATAATTGTGAAGACAAAAAGCAATATCAAGAAGCATGATGTGAGAACTTGACTAGAGAGTTCGAAAGAAAAATAAGTGTAAGGGGGGATTATTTGACCACTGTAACGTGTCCGATGAATTGCACGTCATCGTCATTTTCGTCAACTGTTACTACTATCCAAACATACACATCCTGTTTCACGAGTTTGCTTTTGCTTTGAACTTTACCATCCCATGGCTTATCCGGGTTGTGTGTTTCATAGATGATGTCACCCCATCTATCGAAGATATACATGGCAAAATTATTGGGATTAATGCCCACGCCTTTTGGCATAAAATAGTCATTTTTACCGTCATTGTTAATAGGGGTGAAGGCATTGGGTGCAAACAAGATAAAATCATCTTTTATTACTACGATTCCTGTAGCTGTATCAGAGCATCCGTATTGATTGTAAGCAGTAAGCAGCACACTGTAAGTTCCGGTTTCTTCATAGGTATGTGAGCTGATCAGATCGGTAGTTGAAAGCTCGGTTCCATCATCAAAATCCCATATTAATAACGAATCTCCACCAATAGTTAGTCCGGAGGTGTTGAATTCAATGGTTGATAGCATGAGAGTGGTAGTTTGGGGATCTGCAATGAATCCCGCAATAGGCGTTGGCCAAACGGTAATGTAATTCAGTTCATTATAAGTTGTCGGGCAGCCCGAATCGGTGCTGATAGTCAGCGAAACATCATAAATTCCCGTGGATGAATATATTGCTTGAGGATTTTGTTCGTTGTTATCAATGCTGCCATCTCCGTCAAAATCCCAGGCATAATTCACTGGCAATAAACTGCTGCTGCTGCTGCTGAAATTTACTGAAAAGGGTGGGCATCCGGCCAATTCATTTGTAAAGAAGAAAGCTGTAGGCGTAGGATTCATGTTCAAATCGATTTGAACGGTTTCATCCGTGGAGCAATTGTCGGAAACAGTCACAATAAACGGGTTGCTTGAGTTTTCGTTGGCTGTAACACAGCTTCCTGTTACCTCGGTTTCGGTAAACCCGGTACTCCACGTAAAATCATACAGGCCTCCATTACCTCCCGATGCATTGATGCAAATATTCGCAGAGTCGCCTTCACAGATGCTCACATATGTGCCGGGTGTTACTGTTGTTGATAGTTGCGGAAGAACGGTTATGGTAACACAGGCACTGTCGATGCAGCCATTGCCGTCTGCAATATCAAAGCAATAATCAGTTGTGGAAGTAGGTGACACATTGTGCGGTCCTGTCCCTGCAAATCCGCCATCCCAGCTAATAGTATAATTTGGTGTTCCCCCTGCACCGCTAGCCCAAACTGGTGCAAATTCCCCATAGCAAATTGTCGTGCTTCCATTGCCAATGGCTGTAAGCGCTGGAGGTTCTGTGATGTTTACACATTGCACATCGTTGCAGCCATTAAAGTCAGTTACGGTAACGCAGTGAATACCAGCCATCAGGTTGATTGATGTTATGCCAACAAAACCGTTGTCCCAGATTGGTGAGGGAGAAATTCCTCCGGAAAAAATCACCGTGGCTGTACCGGTAGGTGTTCCATTACACGAAGGCTCCGTAAAATTAATATTTGAAATTACTGGTCCAGAGTCATCAGTAATCAAAACACTATAAACAGAATCGCAACCACTTGCATCAGTGATGGTTATGGTGTGAGTTGTGGGGCATAAGCCATTGGCAGTTGGGAAATATTGTCCCACATCCCATTGGTAGCCATACGGAGTATTTCCCCCCGATACCGAAACTGTGGCTTGCCCGTTGCAGTTGCCGCATGTTGCAGGAATTACGGTATCTGTGATAATCATCGGTTGTTGCTGGGTTATTGTAAAATTAAATGAAGTGTCGCAGCCCTGCGCATCGGTGATCAGCACTGTATAGTTTCCTGCACACAAATTGGTTGCGGTAGGATTGGAGTTGATATTCGGGAACCAGTCGAAAATATAAGGCGCTGTTCCGCCCGATGTGGTTACGGCTATGATGCCGTTGCAATTGTTATTGCAACTGATGTTTTGAACAGAAGATGAAACAGACATGGAAGTAGGCTCATTGATGGTTGCCAAGGCAGTTTTTGCGCAGCCGTTATTATCAAAGATCGTGACGGAATAAGTTCCTGCTACCAGCCCTGTGGCGAATGTCGTATTTGCCCCGTTGCTCCACAAGTAGCTATATGGCGTGGTGCCACCGTTTGCCCCTACGGTGGCCATGCCGTCATTTCCACCAGCGCACAAAACATCGGAAGAGGAAACAATGGAAGCTACTAAATTGGGTGGCTGGTTTACAAATTGCGACAACGAAACAATACAACCAACTCCGTCAATAACCTGAATGGTATAATTGCCAAAAGGCAATGAAGATACCGACAGCGAATCGGAATATAGAGTTAGCTGAGTGCCTGTTCCATCAAACCACTCGATGCTGGTATAAGGTGTAACACCACCTGTTACAGAAAAACTCAACGAGCCGGTAGAGCCACCGAAGCAAATCACATTGGAAACGCTGTTGAGTGTGATGGTTGGTCCTGCGTTATTGTTGATGCAAATCAAGCTGTCAACTGTGCAGCCGTTGGCATCGGTTACTATCACAAGATAGCAACCGGCAAATAGGTTTGAGGCGCAAGCCCCCGTCTGCGTATAGGGGTCGTTCCACTGGTAGGTATATGGGGCCGTACCTCCCGTTGTGCCAATGCAGATGGAGCCGTTGTCTAAGTTGCAGCTGGCATTCGTGGTTGAGTTGATGATTATTCCCAATGGATTAGGTTCTGTAATGATTGTATTGGTATTCGATGCGCATCCGTTGGCATCTGATACGGTTACGGAATAATTTCCCCCGCACAATCCGGTTACTGTTTGAGAAATTTGCCCGCCAGTATTGATGCTCCATTGGTAATTGTATGAAGGTGTTCCGCCCGAAACGCTCACGGTTGCCTGCCCATTACAAACCCCGCTGCAATTGACATTTGATGTAGATGGAATCGTAGTCGAAAGTGGCTGCGGCTGTGTGATGGAAACCGATGTTTGTGTTATGCAACCGTTCAAATCGGTAACGGTAACCACATAACCCCCTGCACACAAATTTGAGGCTACCTGGTTGATAGAACCTCCGCTCCAATTGTATATATAGCCGGGTGTTCCTCCCGAGGGACTAACTTGTGCATAACCATCGCACAAGCCACTGCACGAAACATTTCCAGAACCGGAAATAGAGGCGCTGAGTGCTGTTGGTTCAGTAATCGTAGCATTAGCAGTAGTAGTACATCCATTGATATCTGTTATCGTTACTGAATAGAAACCGGCACAAAGCCCGTTAGCCGTTTGCGTGAGTTGATTATTGGAGTCGTTCCATTGATAGGAATAAGGCGTAGTTCCGTTGCTTGCATTTGTGGTAGCTTGTCCATCGCAAAGCCCATTGCACGAAACATCGATCACTGAAACTGAAGCAGTCAATGCAAGTGGGTTAGTTAGCGTATAATTGATGATTTCTACGCATCCGTTGGCATCCGTTAAATTCAAAATATAATTCCCGGCACATAGCCCTGTGGCCGTGGCATTTGTTTGGTTGTTAGGGTCGTTCCATTGATAAGAATATGGCGAAGTACCACCGTTTGCTGTGAGCGTTGCCGAACCGTTGCAATCGCCTGTGCATATGGGATTATTTTGGCTTGTTGAATAGGTAATTGCCGGTGGCTGGTTGATGATTACTGTTACAGAAGCAATGCATTGCACGCTGTCTTTTACTTTGACGGTGTATGTTCCGGCACATAGATTGCTTGCCGTTGGCGTAGTTTGTCCGATGGAGGTGCCGGTATTGTCAAGCCATTCGATGGTAATCGGTCCTGTGCCTCCGCTGTAGCTCACCGTTGCGCTGCCGTCACACACGCCATTGCAATTCACATCAGAAGAAGAAGCAATGGAAGCCGTTGGGCCGTTGAGGTTTTGAATCACCGCTGAAGTGATAGCTACACACGCATTATCATCAGTTACGGTAACAAAATAAGTGCCTGCCACTTTTGATGAAATGCAATTAGTGGTCTCCCCGTCTTGCCATAGATAGCTGTAAGGCCCAATGCCACCGGTAACCGTTAAGCAGGCAAACCCGTTTGCTTGTCCGCAATTAGCATTGGAAACATTGGTGTCAAGCACTATTGGAGCCGGCTCATTGATGGTAACGCTGTCAATAACTGTACATCCTGCACCGTCTGTTACCGTTACTTGATAAGTGATGGAGCATAAACCTGTTGCAGTTGCATCGGTTTGAGCCAAGGGGTTGTTCCACAAATAAGTATAAGGAGCGGTTCCCCCACTTGCTGTGGACGTAGCAGTACCGCTACACTCACTGTAGCATCTGGTGTCTGTTCCAGTTGTGCCAGTGTTTAGCACTGCGGGCTCAGTTATTATTACTGATGCCGTGGCAGTGCAGGTGTTTGCGTCAGTTACGGTTACGGTGTAATTTCCATCACAAATACCGGTAGCAGTTTGGCCAGTTTGTCCATTACCCCAATCATATGAATAGGGCGCTGTTCCCGAGCCGCCCATCGAAACGGTTGCTTGCCCATCGCATAAACCGTTGCATGAAACGTTGATTGAACTCGAAATAGTAGCCGTTCCTGATGGGATATTGCCCACAGTTGCCGAATTGATTTCGGTGCAGCCATTGGCATCGGTTACTGTGACATTGTATATTCCTGGGGTGAGGTTGTTTGCACAGGAAGTGGTTTGCGAAGAACCGTCATCCCACACATAATTAAATGGAGAAATGCCTCCCGAAGCAATGGTTACACACGCCTGTCCTGAAGCTGTATTGCAAAAGGCATCTGTAAAAGAAGTGGAAGAAATAATATCTGCCGGCTCGTTTATAGTAACACTAATAGTGGTGTCGCAGTTGTTATTATCAATAATGGTAACGCCATAGGAGCCCGGACAAAGTCCTGTAGCGGTTTGAGTAGTTTGCAGGTTGATGTCATTCCACTGATAGGAATAGGGTGTTGTTCCACCTGAAGGTGTTGCTGTTGCCTGTCCATCACAATATCCGAAGCAGGTAACGTCAGTTGATAATGAAATCACCGCAACCAGCAAAGTGGGTTCAGTGATGACAACACTCATCGAAGCGATACAACCATTACCGTCAGCCGTTTCACCGGTATAGGTCCCCGCACAGAGATTAGACGCGCTTGCCGTGGTTTGCCCGATGGGATTCATTGAATTATCATACCAAGAATAGCTGTATGGCAAAGTGCCTCCTGATACACTTACTTGGGCAAAGCCGTCACATGCTCCATTGCAGGAAGCATTGGTTTTAGTGAGCAATAAAATAGTTGGGCTTCCGTCATCGAGCACACAAACACTTCGCATAGCGGTGCAGCTGTTCCCATCAGTTACTGTTACATTGTAACATCCAGCTAACAAGCCGGTTGCTGTTGCGTTAGTCTGAGAGCCTGCCGATGCTCCCCATTGATAATTGTATGGCGTAAGCCCGCTAGTTACCATAACTGTAGCTGTGCCGTCTGCATTTCCACAAGTGGAATTGGTGCTGTCGCTGTCGAGAATTAACTGTGCCGGTTGGCTTATGTTAATATTGCCTGTTGTGGTGCAGTTGTTAGCGTCTGTTATGGTTACATTGAATGTATTGGCACAAAGGCCTGTGGCGTTTACTGTTGTCTGAAAAAGCGGGTTATTCCATTGATAGCTGTAAGGGCTTGTGCCCCCGTTGGCTGTTGCAATGGCATCTCCATCGCAATTTCCAAAACATATAACGTTATTTCCGGAAATTGAAACAGCAACAGGTGTTGGTTCTGTAATTGTTATCATAGCAATATCTGCACAACCAACGGCATCAGTAATTGTTACGTTGTAACTTCCTGCTGTTAATCCTGTAGCTGAAGTATTTGTTTGGGCAGGTGATGTACTCCAATTGTAAGAATAAGGTGTAATGCCACCTGTCATCGAAGCAGTTGCAGCACCATTGTTTCCACCATTGCAAGCTACATTGGAGGTGACAGTAGCCGAAGTGGCTCCTCCGGTTTGATTTCCGATGATTACATTACCAATGGCTTGACATCCAGCATTGTCGGTGATGGTAATCACAAAAGTTCCTGTTGCCAAATCTGTAACTCCTGCAGTGGTCTGCGAACCTGCACTGGCATCCCATTGATATGAATAAGGCGTTGACCCTCCCGCAGCACTTGCCGCAGCAGTCCCATCGGTTTGCCCGCAATTGGCATCGGTAGAGGAGAAAGAAATGGTTATTGGTGCGGGTTCGGTAATGCTGAATGAAAGAATGGTATCGCATGAATTGGCATCGGTAATGGTAACGGAATAGCTGCCTGCGCAAAGCAGGGTAATGTCTTCTGTAGTTGCAGAATTGCTCCACGAATAGCTGTAAGCGGTTGTTCCTCCCGAAACAGAAATATTAATGATCCCGTCACATTTTCCGCTGCAAGAAGCATCGGTTATTGTATTTGAAACGGTAAATACCGTAGGTTCATTAATGGTGATGGAATGAGTTTGCTGAATGGAATTGGCATCAGTTACAGTTACGGTGTAATTCCCTGCACATAAATTGATGGGGTCTTCAGCTGTAGGACCATGAGACCATAGGAAAGAAAAGGGGGTAATACCACCTGTTACGGTAATGTCGGCAGAACCATTACAAATCCCATTACAAGTAGCATTAACAGTAATTGAAGTGATGACGATAGTTGTTGGTTCTGTAATGGTAATGCAAGCGTTATCGGTGCAACCGTTTGCATCGGTAATTGTTACACAATAATTTCCTGCGCAAAGCCCTGTGGCAGTTGCAGTTGTTTGTCCGTTATCCCAGTTGTAAGAATAAGCAGTTGTTCCACCTGTCCCGGAAGCAGTTGCCTGCCCATCGCAAATTCCCGCACCGCTGGTATTGTTGTCCACTACAGCAGAAACTGAAACCCCTGCAGAATTGTTTACGGTTACCGAAGCAGTTGAAGTACAACCTAAATTATCAGTAACTGTTACGTTGTAAGTTGTCCCTCCCGCCAATCCTGTTGCTGTTTGGGTGGCTTGATTGCCTGTGCTAACATCCCATAGATAAGAATATGGCGTTGATCCTGATGACGGATTAGCAGTTGCAGTTCCGTCACTTATTCCTGAGCAACTTGCATTTGCGCTGCTTGCCGTTGCAGTCAATGTACAACTAGGCTCGATGATTGTGCAACTCGTTGTTGAAGTACAGCCATTTGCATCAGTGACTGTTACTGTATAAGTCCCGCCGGATAAACCGCTGATGTCTTGGGTGGTTGCGCTGTTGCTCCACAAATAAGTGTAGCTCGTGGTGCCTCCGGTTGGCGTGATTTGTACAGCACCATCTCCTGCACCCGGTGCACTTACATCCTGGCACAGGTCTAAGGTAATTGTTAATGTAGTTGGTTCAGTTATGGTATAGTTGCCTGTGGCGGTGCATCCGTTGGCATCGGTTACCGTTACATTGTAGGTTCCCGGGCCAAGGCCAGTGTGTGGCCCTGCATTGGAGGGAAGGCCATTATCCCACGAATAGGTAACCCCACCGCTTCCTGATGCTGATACACTTCCATCGGCTGTGCCATTGCAGCTTACATTGGTACCTGAAGCCGTTACCGTTGGCATGGGATAAATAGTGATATTTTGGGTAGAAGTGGCCGTGCATCCACCTTGTGTTACTGTTTGGGTAACCGTATAAGTTCCCGGTGAGCTCCATGTGATTCCTAAAGGATTCTGTGTTGTGGATGAGCCGGGTGAACCACTTGTAAATGTCCACGAGTAGGTCGTTCCACCACCCATTGTCCCTGTATTACTGAAGTTAAAACTGTTTCCTGTTAAACATTGATTTCCATTATAAGAAAATGATGACGTTGGCGATGGATTAACAGTAACAGTTCCCGTTCCCGTTCCAGGGCATCCGCTTACTGTATAAGTAACGGTGTAAGTAGTAGTGGAAGCAGGGCTCACCGTTATGGATGGTGTTGTTGCACCTGTATTCCACGAGTAAGTTCCTCCTCCGGGGCTTCCTGATGCGGTGAGCGTGGCTGATTGCCCCGCGCAAATAGTTGTTGAATTGACAGATACTGTTGGAGCCGGATTAACCGTAACGGTTCCGGTTACTGTAGCTGAACAACCGCCTTGCGTATAAGTAACACTATAAGTAGTGGTAGAGCCGGGGCTTACCGTAATTGATTGTGTTGTTGCACCCGTATTCCACGAGTAGGTTCCTCCTGCAGGGCTTCCTGATGCGGTTAGTGTGGCTGATTGTCCTGCGCAAATAACAGGTGAATTAACTGCAACTGTCGGTGCCGTTGTCGTATAAGTAATGGTGATCAATCCATTTCCGTTATTAGCACCAGGAGTACAACTTCCGCCCGCAGGAGTTAAACTGGAGCCACCGCCACCGCTACCGCCACCTAAGGGGACGTTGTCGTAGCAATCACTGCCACCGCCACCACCTCCATAATAGCCACCACCACCACCTCCGCCAGGGCCCTTATTATAGCAGGGGTCTGTCGCACCATTTCCGCCAACGAGAAACGAACCATCCTGTCCCGAATTGCCACTTGATATCCAAGGAGGGCCGCCATTTCCTCCCGCTGTTTGTGTTCCACCAAAACCACCTTGCCCATATGGGCTTGTACCGTTTGCTCCTGAATTACACCCCCCGTTTCCACCTAATGCATCAGTATCGCCTCCACCCATGCCACCACCACCACCAGCTATAATTAATCCACTGATATCTGATGCACCACCACCACCACAAGACGCATTGCCCGCAGTGTTTGCATTTTGACCGGCCCCTCCGCCATTAAAGCCGGCCCCAGGACAACTGCCGGCACAACCTACATTTATTTGTAATGATTGTCCGGGTGTTACAACAAGTGTGCCTGTAACACTAGCTCCGGCACCTCCAGCGGAGCCGCCTCCGCTTGCCCCCATAGCAGTAACACTAATACTGGTAACACATGGTGGCACGGTCCAGTTCTGTGCTGATCCCGTACAGTTAAAGCTAACTGTAGTTTGACCTATAATGCTGCCTCCAGTAAAGAAAACAGCTATACAAGTCAGAAAAAAATAACCGACATGTTTTTCAATGGCTTTCATGTCTTTTATCTCTTGATTGTTTCAATGACGCTTTGATGGTGCAGTACTAATTGGGCATAACTTGCCATTAGCATTAAAAACAAAATAGCAATTTCTGCAAATTTTATAGGCGTAAATATACAAAAAACCACAAAGCACCTTGTGGTTTTTTAATGATTCGCAAACAAAAATAGGGATTGAATTTGATTTCCGATAATCGAAATCACTTTACTATTGCAATCATACCTCTGTATTCGTCCTCACTTATAATTAAATTATAGTTTGTCTCCTCAAGTTTTGCCTTATACGATCGTACACCAAAGTCATTGAAATCACAGACATGTTCTCTGATTTGCTTTGAGTGTATTTTAACAAGAAAAGGTAAATTTTTCATCATGTAAAAACGTTTCTTTTCTTTGCAGTGATGCGGTTCATCCCACTTCTTACCATATCACTCATGCTCTTGTTGTTGACTTCTCCAAAAAAGGCGCAAGGTTTGGGAGTGACCGACAGCCTGTTTAATCTTCTTGAGGCCACCCAAAATGACTCTGTTAAAGTAAACTTGTTGAATGACATTGCTGTTCATTTTTACACGCGAGATTACCAAGAAATCCTTCACTATGCTAAGCAGGCCGAGCAACTTGCCCGGCATCTGGGAGATGAAAAAAACTTATCAATAAGTTTAAACAGCATGGGATTCGCGTATTGGCAAATGGGCAATTACGAAACAGCCATGCTGTATTTTAGAAAAGCCATTGATGGTAATAAGGATCTAAAAAATAAGAATGTTCTTGCTGACACCTATGACTATATGGGTATTACTTATGACCAGCAAGGTAAAGATTCATTAGCATTGGCTCATTTGCTAATGTCTCTCCAAATCAGGGAAAATTTGGGAGATAAAAAGAAACAAGCAGAATCATTCAATAATCTATGTGGTTTTTATTGGGAGCGGCAAAACTTCGGTGAAGCGATGCATTACCTTCAAAAAAAACTGACTATAGATGAAGAGTTGGGCAATACAGAAGGTATGGCTATGAGTTACGCTAACTTTGCTGCTAACCTATATGGCATAGGCAATTTTGATAAAGCGCTGGTTTATTACAACAAGTCATTGAAGATTTATCTGGAAGCCGGGAATAAAAGGCATACTGCAACGCTGTATAATAACATAGGAACACTTTATACAGAACTTGGTAAGTATGATGAGGGAATAGCTTATTTAAGTAAAGCTTTAAAGTTACGCAAGGAATCGAATAATAGAGTGGGATATGCGGGCACATTGCAGGGAATGTCCGAAGCAGTATTTGCATCAAGTAACAATTACCCAAAGGCAATACGTCAGTGTAAGGAGGCGCTTGAAATAGCAAAGGATCTAGGGGCAGCACATGTTGTCATAGCGACTTATCAATCTATGTACAACATCTCGAAGAAAAGCAACCATTTTGAAGATGCATTACATTATCTGGAGTTACGAAATACAATAAAAGATTCCATTACGAATGAGACACAACGCAAGCAATTAACCGAAATGCAAGTGAAGTATGAAACTCAAAAAAAGGAAAGAAAACTCCAATTCATGGAGCAGGAGAAAAAGATACTTATACAGGGAAATCAGCTGAAAGAATTTCGACTGTATTTGCTCATAGCGGGCATCGTCTTGTTGTTGATAGCCAGTATTTTTGTTGTTAGAAAATTGAGGGGATCTCTGAAGACCGCTCATGATGAAAAGAGGCAAGTAGAAGAAGAACTTTTCTTCAAAAACAAGGAATTGGAAAACTTTGCTCTACGAATTGTAGAGAAGAACGAGTTTTTAAAGGAACTGAAGAGCAAGCTGGCAAACCTGCCTAAGCAACCGAAAAATTCGGTCGAAATCCGGGAGATTTCTAATGCTATTAAGCTTAATCTATACTTAGACAGCGACCGAAGGCAATTACAGATGCGCATTGACCAAGTTCATCAAACCTTTATTAGCAAGCTCACTAAGCGCTTTCCTAAACTAACTAAATCAAACAAAAGACTTTGTTCGTTGCTAGTGCTGGAGCTCTCTTCGAAAGACATTGCAACTATTCTCAACATTACTCCGGCTAGTGTAAAAATAAGCCGCAATCGCCTTCGCAAAGCACTCGCTCTCGATTCTCATGCCAACATTGCTCAGTTTTTGATAACCTTATAGGGTTTAAACTTCTCTATACTCATCCCCTTTGAAGCAAAAATGGCCAAAGGCCAGAGAGATTCAGAAAGAAAATTTTCACAAGAACAGTAGGTTTGTTCGTATTTAGATAACCTTTTGTTAACCCTATTTTTTTGCGCAACATTGACCAATGCCATAAATTTGCACTAATTAAATCAGTTAAGAAATGTGGTTTTTTGAAAAGGCCGAAAACAAATAGTCAAATGAAAAAAAGAAACCAAATCAAATTCATCTTAGCAGCATTCATTTTTGTCCTCTTATGGCAAGGGCTGGAAGCAGATCTGCTC
>NVWW01000146.1 GCA_002746335.1 Flavobacteriales bacterium
TTTTTGTAACTTGCCGTTGGTTATCTGATAAATCATTTGTGGAATTTCATCGTACTTGATTTTGGAGGTTAAACAAAGCTCACATTCTATTCCGAGTGTTTCAGGCTGCTATAAATTTTCTCGCAACAAAAATCTAAACCACTTCTAATATTGCCGTGGATCAGCACTGGAATACATTTCAAGACTTTATAAATCGCTGCACCCAATCAGGCAATCGTGAGTTTGATATCATCAAGTCTTATTTTCACTTTGAGCAATACAAAAAGGGGGAACATTATACGCAGTTGGGTGTCGTGTCGAGAAAGCTGGGGTTTCTTTCCGAAGGGATTGCCAGAACTTATTTTATCGATCACAATGCGCAAGAAGTAACGAGGCGGCTGGCTATCGCACCGAGTATGGTCAGCGCCTTAAAAAGTTTTTTAACTCGAACAGTATCCAACGAAAACATCATTTTTCTTGAAGATTCAGTGGTATTGACCATCGATTATCAAAACGACCAAAAACTCATTCAAGAATCTATTGTGTACAGCCAATTTAGAAGAATAGGGATTGAGTTTGCTTTTGTAGAAATGCTCAACTATTTTGAGATATTTTTAACAGAAGATGCGGAGCAACGTTATTTAATAATCTTGGACTCTTACCCTGAAATGGTGCAACGAATCCCCCTGCACTACCTGGCTTCCCTTCTTGGAATTACCCCTTACTCCCTGAGCAGAATTAGAAAAAAAGTAGCGAAAGGGCATTAATTGCCATAGGGCAAGTGGAAGCCCTTTTTTACTCAAGACCTTTGCGGTATAAATTGAGTAAAATGAAAAATTCGACAATTCTTTCAGGCTTTCTGGTTCCACCACCGATTTACTATTTCACCGCGATTGGTATTGCGATGGCGGTCGGGGTTTTCTTTGAAATCAACCAGCTACTCCGTACAGCTTTTTGGACAGTTTTAGGTCTTCTCATTTTCGTACGATGCCAGCAGCAAGGTGAGATCAAATCGAGGAAATATAGTTTCCAAAATCTTACACTTTATTTCAATAATTCCGTAATGGTTCGGGTCTTCTCCAGCCCTACTTTTGTAATATAATTTAAGTAAAATGAAAAATTCAGCCATACTTTCAGGACTTCTGGTAGCACCGCCATTGTACTATTTTACCGCTATTGGAATGGCGATAGTGGCTGGGGTTTTCTTTGAGATAACCCTGCTATTCCATCCAGCTTTTTGGATAGTTGGTAGCGTGTTGATAGCCCTCTCCATCGTTTTGGCATTATGGGCCAAGTATAGCATGATCCAAAAAGGAACTACCACCAATTCATATAAAGAATCGTCAGCCATTGTAACAAGCGGTCCGTTTCAATTTTCACGCAATCCTATGTATCTGTCGATTACCACGCTCACCACAGGACTTGCTTTTGCTTTTAATGATTGGATCTTATTGATTCTAACAGGGGTCGCTATCTACATTACAAATATTGTAATAAGAAGAGAAGAACATTATCTCACCAAAAAATTTGGCCAGGAATATTTGGAATACAAAAAAAAGGTGAGAAGATGGATGTAATATATGTTAAACCAAAAAATGAATATTATGAAAACTAAAATCTACTGGCTGTTAATTGCCGTACTAGCTAGCTCCACTATAGGGTTAGGCCAAAACAATACAGGAACTATTAAAGGAAAGGTATTGGAAAAAGCAACGCTCCAACCCCTTCCATTTGTTAATGTATATGTAGTGCAAGCCGAAACGGGAACTACTACCGACATAAAAGGTGAATTCTCAATTGAAAACATTCCTCCGGGAAATTATAGTCTTTCCTGCTCATTTGTCGGCTATGAAACCAAAGTGCTCCAAGATGTACAGGTTGTGACAGGCAAAACGGCTTACTATGAAATAAATCTCAACAAATCGAGTCTTGGGCTGGATGAACTGGAGGTAACTGCCTATCGGTATGAAATGAATCCGATGACACCTGTTTCAGCTTACAGTTTATCCCGTGAAGAAATTTACCGAAACCCGGGGGCGCAAGGCGATATTTTTAGAGCGATAGGTGTATTGCCTGGTGTGCAAAGTGTTGGAGGTGAGTTTTCAGCCATTGCTGTTCGCGGTCAGGGGGTGAGAGATAATGTATATATAGTGGATGATATTCCACTGCAAGAAGTTACTCATCTTGCAGGGAGTCATACGGGTTTCAACGATCCCAATGGAGGTCGGTTCAGCATTTTTGCTCCTAGAGTAGTCAATGAGGCGCAATTTCAGGCCGGTGGTTTTTCAGCTGAATACGGCAGAAAAAATTCGGGACTCCTCTCACTTGGAATTAAAGAAGGCAATACGGAAGATTTTACCATAGACGGCCAAATTGATCTCCTTGGGTGGATAATAAATTATGACGGGCCAAGCTATCTTCACAAAAACACCTCCATATTTGCTTCTGCCAAGGTGCAAAACTTTGGTCCTTTGTTTAAACTCATTGACTTAGAACACGAAGGAGAAATCGGCTATTCTGATTTTCTTATAAAAACCACCACGCAACTTAATCCCAAGAACAAATTGAATGTGATTGGAATGTACAATACCGAACACTWTAAAAGRTATGTAAARCACRCCCTGATGGTRGAARRCCTGGACAATAATWYTCTCGGYAATACATTTGAGARAAAGGGCATTRCCGGTATAAAACTCACAACACTTACCAGTGATAAAAGTTACTTAACAAATGTAGCCTATTATCGTCTTYTAGATGAAAATGCRGATRTTGGCARAGCTTWTCCAAAGTTTAMYMCKGAWGGSAAAATTCCCAATAWAGMWGATGTGGMYTTCGATGAAAAARTTTGGAAYGCAAAAAAGACAGAGTCRCAGATAGGTTACCGYTCCATTTTTCATTTTAATTTTGAGAAMGGRTCACAAATTYTGGCCGGTGCAGATTTCTCCTACAATCAAATGGATGTTGGACGCACCTATGAACGGGTAGATACCTYGTACACTTTTGCYGCAACAGACTATCGRCCKRATGGAGAACAATACCTTTTAATATTRCCCGAATTTGCMAATGCKGAKATAAARGACSAAAGCRYTGATTTTTCCGCGTATTTAAAYTATTCTTTGCGTCAAGTRAAAAGGCTTACGGTAAACATGGGCCTTCGTTATGACTATACRGGGTTTACRGARMARAGTRRAKTAAGCCCGAGAGTWARCGCCAGYTACCAGTTTACRGAGAAGCAGAGTCTTAGTTTTGCAACTGGAATATATTACCARGAYCCATCCAATTATAAAATTGCTGAAGCAGGCAAAGGGAACCTGAAGAGTGAACAAAGCATCCATTATATCTTGGGATATAAGCATTACTTTACTCCAGATTTAAAATTTACCCTTGAGGGCTATTATAAAGATATGGACGATCTCATTGTACGTCCATATAACGGGAATAGTTTGCTCACAAATGATGGTGAGGGCTACGCTTATGGTATGGATGCGAGCCTGGTAAAACGGCTATCCAAAAACTTACACGGACAAATTTCTTATTCACATATGCAATCCAGGAGAGACGATGGTACCGCAGAGGGTGAATATGATTTTATCTTTAGTCAACCACATATTTTCACCCTACTTGCGAGCTATAAACTTAAAAAAGTATGGATCTTTTCAGGCAAGTTTCGCTATTCTACCGGAAGGCCGGAAGATGCTTATATAGTCCATCAAAATATTTTCAATGATCCAAACTCTGTAATATATTCCAAAGAAATTACGGGACATGGCGGAGATCGCTTGGATGACTTCATCAGCTTAGATGTAAGAGTTGATTACAGGATTCAACTGAAGCGACTTGCCATTATTGGGTTTGTAGATATAGTCAATGTAATGGACAGGAAAAACCCAAGCTTTACCGAGTTTCGAGAAAGAACAGGTGAAATAGAACCAAGGGGTCTAGGCATTTTCCCAACTTTCGGATTAAAGTTTGAGATCTGATTTGAAGTGGTGGGTTATATGTTCTCCAAAATCCCTTTAATGCGGGGCGAATTTCCAAAAAAAGATAACGGGACAAGCTCAATTAATATGAACTTGTCCCGTTTAGTACCCGAGGTGGGACAAATATCAAACTTTTTGGTTTCTGATTCAATGTTGATCTTGGATGCTTATAAACAGATTTGGATGTAGACAGGGTGAAAATTTTGGTTAAAGTGCCCACTACATTGCACATCGATTATGTTGTTTAATTTCAGCCATTAAGGTTATGTAAGCTTAGTTGATTATTTCTATGTTTTCTTCATTCGCTTAAATTTCAAGTTAGTTTAGAGCTTATAGACTGAATCCATACGTACTATTAGATCTATTGCTGTCATTCATCTAATTTTTCACACTTTTTAGAGCAATAGGGTTGTTTTGTATTAATATTATACCTAATATTGCCATTCCTCTAATTTGCTGCGATAATTAGAGGAATGAAAAAGATATGACTAAAAGAATTCCCTACGACAGAAACAAACCGTACAACAATCTACCATTGTTACCACCATTGGACGAGAAAGCAGTTGACATGGAGGTAATGAACAAGTTGGTTAAGGCTAGCACGGCTCTTGGCAAATTGGATGGAATAGTCAGAACATTGCCAAATCCAGATATGTTGGTTAATACTATTGCTTTACGAGAAGCGAAAGATTCATCCGAGATTGAGAATATCTTTACTTCTAATGATGAGCTATATCAATCGCTTGTAATAGAGACAACAACAATGTCAGCCAATGCTAAAGAGGTTTTAAATTACAGGGAAGCTCTGGATATCGGATTTAATATGATGAGGGAAAACAAGGAGATCGATATAGAAACTATCATCGCTATCTACCAAAAAATAAAAGACACAAACCTAGGTATTCGTTCACCGATGGAACAGACCATAATAAGAAAGGAAGGAAGCTCCTTAACCAGCGGGAATGTGATATACACACCACCAAGAGGAAAAGATATCATCGAAGAAAAAATAAAAAACTGGTTGGAGTATTGCAATGATGATAAAAAACACGACTACGCCCCCTTACTTAAAATGGTTGTTGCTCATTACCAATTTGAGGCTATTCATCCATTTGGTGATGGTAACGGAAGAACCGGCAGAATCCTAAATATTCTATACCTAAATCAAAAAGGATTACTCGAATACCCGGTATTGTATTTGTCCGCATTTATTATCAAAAACAAGAACGATTATTACTATAACTTGGGAGGTGTAACCGAAAGGCATTCATGGAAAACTTGGATTATGTTTATTCTGGAAGGAATGGAGCAAACATGTTATTACACCATCCAAATTATTGAGCGAATCAATGAACTCCACAAGAATATGAAAGAATATATTCTATCAGAGATTCCCAACTTCAACCAAGAGATTATTAAGCTTTTATTTTATCAACCATATATTCGGGCAACCAATATTGTAGACGCACCGCAATGTGGAATTAAGACATGGCAAACTGCTGATTTTAAATTACGAGACTTAAATAAATTGAAAGTGATCGATAAGAAAAAAATTGGAAGAGAAACTGTTTACATCAATCATCAATTAATCAATATTTTGTCCGAATAACCTTTGTCTCGGGATCTTGGAATTGCAACAAAAAGCAGGACATTTTTTAAGACGTTATGCTGCATTATTGATTTGGTTAAATTCTAATTCAATTTCAAAAATGACGATTACCGGACCCCGCGCATGAATGAACTGTTTCACTGTATCCCAACAATATCAAGGGAATTGGAAGAAAAGAAAAACGGAACAAAAGTAAAAAAAGCTTTTGTCCCGTTTAGTACCCCCGCCAGAACTTGAACCTTTTGATTCCTAAATTCTCCTAACTTTACTTAACGTCACTCTATAATGCTTTATTAGTAAGCATTTTGCGCCTGATAAACTGATGAAACCTTTGCTGTCCGCTAATATTTTCCACACCGGCAATGTGGGCATCGGCTCAAATAACCCGCAAGCAGCGCAGCAGCAATAAATGTTAGTTTTTTCATGGTTTCTTACTGATAAACCACTTTCTTCACGATAATCTCATCTCCGCTTACTATTTTCACAAAATAAACTCCTTTAGGGTGAGTTGAAATGTCTAAGTTCAGGGTTTCGAGTTTTGTGTTTTGTGTTTTATAGATGACTTTACCTAATACATCCATTATATAAATGGATGGTCGATTTTCAGTATATAAGGAAATGGTAAATGTGCCAGAGCTGGGGTTGGGAGATATTCCTACAATTCTTGCGGTAACTTCCTCATCTCTTGTTTCACTTTCATTTTCTTCAGTTAGGATATTTTCGATAGTGGCAAGAGTATCTGTACTGCTATCGCCTGACTCATCGGTTTTTAGAGCGAATGTTGATACTGGCAAACATGCTGACCCGATCTCCGCTACAAACCGACTTCCCAAATCAGCTGTAAACCCTGGGTTCAAAACAATCCGTTGTCCTGCGATTAATTGAAGATCTCCGCCAATATCAACGTTAAAATTCACTCCGGTTGTAATCTGATTCATTGCCGCTATCGAGACATCGTTAATTGCTGTGCTAAGGAACGGCACATACGGAATAGTTATATTTGTGAAGGACCTATTATTATCAAAAGTTTCTTGGATTGCAGTTGATGTCAGTATCTCATTGGCAATATCGGTAATATTATTTGTACTAAAAAATGTTCTTGCAGTACTACCATCATATTGATGTATATAATTACTAGCGACACTATTAGCATCAGCGTGTAAAAGGCCGAAAAAATGTCCGAACTCATGGGTTAGTGTCTTCCCATCCCTGCCTTTTATGGCATCATTACCAATTATTATTGCCTTCAGCCCGTTGTTATCAAACTGGGCCTGGGCACTTTTTACCTTTTGGTAATAAATGTCTACTCCATCATTGTGCGGGTTTGTTTGAAAGTGTTTCGAATGGTCGCCAGGTTTTTTCCATAACTTGGTATTATCCTCAAACGTGAATTCCTCAATTCTGAAACAAATGTTATGTGGTTCATATGCCTGTCTTAAATTCGTAAATTCCCCCAATAAATCGAATATAGGCGCCCCTTTTTTGCCATTGTCTTTACGAATAGTATGCACGTACACCTTGATAATAATATCATCAGGCTGCTGAGCGATTAAAATAATTGGTTCGCAAAAAAGGAAGACCCATAAAAATGCTAATATTTGAAACTGCTTCGTCATTTGTTTAGTCATTACTTTATTTAATTATAATAGTTGTGTCATTTGAACTCATCACTTCATATTATTTGACTAATTTTCTTTCCAATTCTTCCATTCTCCTGTTTTGCTCAATAATATAAAGGGTCAATTCCTCTATTTTCTGCAACAGCCGGGCTTGAAAATCTCCAACATCAATGCCGTTAGTTTCTACTTCTATAGCCGGAGGAATATCCGGCAAATGACCGTTTCGTTTGATGTATTCTTCCACTTCAGCAATTGTTCTGAGGTTGTAATCTTCCTCAAATACAAAGTCACAACTAAATGTTTCAACGATTACTCTCTGCGCTCTCATGGTACCGCAAACATCTAATTTGTGGTCAGGTGTAGTTGTTCCAATGCCCACATTTCCATTACTTAATATCGTCATTTTCCCGGCGCCTTGCCAAAATTGTAAAAAGCTATTATCTGTAGGCGTCCATATTTCCCAATGGTTGGCATTGTTTCCACCTTTTAGAACCAAATCAGCAAAACCGCCTGCTTCTCCTTCAATTTGGACAACAGCATTTGCATTAGCAGGCCCCCCCAAGACATGTAAGCTACGTCCGGTTGTGGGGTTAGTTGTTCCAATGCCAACACTGCCTGAATTGGTTATTCTTACCCTTTCATCGCTACCAGAAGGCCCACCATAGAACCTAATATCCCCTTTTGATAATAAAGCAAAGTCATCGGTTTGAAAAGCAGAACCAAAAACACCGCTGCTAAAATTTCCAGATCCATTTAACCATCTAATACCATTATCCCCCGCACTATTATTCTGTTCGGTAAATGTCACGCTGTTAATTCTATCGGTTGTCTCAAAGGGTCCATCACCGATTATTATAGCCTCTTCATTATTTGT
>NVWW01000147.1 GCA_002746335.1 Flavobacteriales bacterium
TGGCATTTGGTAAATAAACGACAGTATCTGATGCCGAAAATCCAGCCGATGGAGGCTGGGAAACACTCACAGTGATGCTTTGCGAAATCGTATCGCTGCTGCTTACTCCTGTTGCAATGAGCGTAACGTTATATGTGCCACTGGCGCTGTAACTCACCGAAGGGTTTGTCGTTGTGCTTGTAGCAGGGCTTCCATTTTGAAATGTCCACAAATAAGAAGTGGCATTGGTAGAAGTATTGGTAAATTGAATCGAATCTCCAGCGCAAATGCTGGCGGACGAATAGGTAAAGTTTGCTATTGGTTGTACCGAAGTGTCAATCACTTGAATGTAGTTTGTAAGCATCATCGTATCATCCGGACATTGTCCGTTTGTTGCAATAAGTGTTACAGAGTAACTTCCAGCCGAAGTGTAGATATGCGTTGGATTTTGCATTGTGTCTGTCGTAGTGCTATCGCCAAAATCCCATAGGTAGCTGCTTGCATTTGATGATGAATTAGTGAAACTCACGGTGGCATTTGGTAAATAAATGACCGTATCTGATGCAGAAAATCCAGCCGATGGAGGCTGGGAAACACTCACAGTGATGCTTTGCGAAATCGTATCGCTGCTGTTTACCCCTGTTGCAATGAGCGTAACGTTATATGTACCACTGGTGCTGTAACTCACCGAAGGATTTGTCGTTGTGCTTGTGGCAGGGCTTCCATTTTGAAATGTCCAGAAATAACTTGTTGCATAATTAGAGTTGTTGGTAAATTGGATGCTGTCATTGACACAAATAGTTGCAGATGAATAGCTGAAGTTAGCCGTTGGAGGGGGTGTGGAGGCGCTGTCACCAACATAAATATAATTGCTGTAAACCACGGAATTATCTGGGCAAACGCCATTTCCTGCAATTAACGATACAGTGTACCAACCCGTGTCTGCATATGTATAAGTGGGATTGACTGAGCTTGAAATATTACCATCACCGAAAGTCCAATAATAATTGGTTGCATTCAAAGAGTTATTGGTGAAATTCACGGTAGCGTTGGGCAAGTAAACTACTGTGTCATTGGTGCTAAAGGTCACCACAGGTGAGTAGGAAACATTCACCGTAATGTTTTGTATGAGCGTGTCGGAAGTGTTTCCAGAGCTATAGGCAATTAGTGTTACGTCAAAAGTTCCTGAAGAATCATACAGAACGGAGGGGTTGCTTTGTGTGCTTGTATCAGGGTTGCCGTTTTCGAAGGTCCACAGGTAACTGGTGGCATCCACCGAACTGTTGGTGAAGTTCACCGTTTCACCATCGCATATTGTCGTGCTGGAATTGCTGAAAGCTGCTGTGGGTGGGGGAATGGGCGATGCTAAATATTGACCGTTGGAATTGGTTACATTCGAAAACAGACCGGCTCCGTTCAATGCTTTCACACTGTAATAATAGGTTTGCCCTACTGAGAGCGAAAGCCCTGTGTCCGTCACCGAAGCGTTGAACCAGTTGTCCGTCCATGCGACTACATTCGAATCACCAGGGTTGCTACCAACAGCATACCAGTAAGCGGAAACATCGCTGTTCGTGTCGGAAGAAGTCGTCCAATTCGCTGATAATTCAGTGAAAAGATAAGTAGTGTCAATGTCGCTTCCCGGACCGTCATTTACCGTTGAAACATCGGCAGGTGCGGTCCAGTCCACGTTCACATCTTGAAAACCAATGGAAGAAAAATTTTCTGCGGTATCAATTACTATTGACTTAACCCTTGCTGAAGGCGTTGTTGGGTTTGGGTTTTGGTAACGGATATCATCGTTCACGCCACCGCCAACGGTAACCAATTCTGAACTTCCCCGCGATTTGTATATTTTCAAATCATTGAAAAGCGTATTGGCATTTCCGGTTCGTATAAACGAATAACTGCCTGAAGTGATGGGTGTGCTATCTGTCCATGTAGAAGCCAATACGTTATTCACATAGGCGTCAATCTTCCCGCTTGACGGGTTGTAAATCACTTTGTAATCGTACCATGTATCAGCATTTATGACAACAACATCATCTGTTTGAAGCGTCCATGTGTCACTCACTACTTTGTAAATCTGACATTTATCATTGTCTTCTCGAAAGTAAACGAAATAGGAATTTCCTCCATTGGGCAATGCTCCGTTATCTGAAAAGAAATGAATTCCATGTCGCTTGTTGGTGCTTGCACCGCTCTGCATGTTGGCTGACCAATTGTACAGGTAGCTGTTGCCGCTTGTTTGATTGAGTAAAGCGTAAAGATTGGTTTGCCCAATACCTTCATCAGTTTGGTTGAGATAGCCGTTTGTAATAGCCCAGGTTCCTGTTGCAACAGTCCAATCCGAATGAATAGCTACATCGAAATTGTCGCTGAAGAAGCCACTATTACTATTGGCTCGCCACTCAGTTCCGTCAAAATCAATCACCTGGTAGAAATACTGTTCAACGCCCACATTATCAGAATCATTGAACGTGGTTGTGAAATCATTCGTTACCCAATTGGAAGGCAAGACAACAGAAGTGGTTGGCGGAATGCTGTCCGTAGCAGATGGTGAAATGTTGCTCGTCCAGTTGGCTGCCCAGCCGGGGTTGGTAGTGGCACAATCTGAGCGAAACTCTGCCAAGAGCGAACCGCCCGATGATGTTATTACTCCGGGGCTAATGGTTCCTGTGTATTGCCCAATTAATGGGTCATTTACCGAACTTCCATCATAAATGAACAAGTAATCCCAGTTGAGTTCTAAATCAAAAGCAGTAAACGTGAGCGTTACGGAAGTTGCACTTGTGGGCTGAATAAGCCAGAGCATCCGTTCATCATCACCGTAGTTTCCCGCAGCCCCGCCAGAGTCGTAAAAAGTTCCTGTTGCAGAAGTTTGCGTACTGATGTTGGTGCTGTCGTTAATTAAATTGTAATACAGCCACCAGTCCCAATACTGTCCTGGGTCGGTATGGGATTGGTTAGGATAGTGCTGGTGTCCTTTGATTTTTATACAATTCCCCAATTGGCAGGCACTGGAACCTCCCGTGCAAGAAGGACCCCAATAGGTTCGCAAAGGGTTGATGCCGTAGCCGCTATTGACCACATCCTTTGAAATTCCTGCAGAGGCGGTGAACAAAGCCATGGTATAATAGGATGGATCGCTGATGTAACCGTCATGTTCGTAACCGATGGTATAAGGGTTTTCGCTGCCTACGTGCCAACCTTTATCACTTTCATAAACCAACTGTGTTACCTGCCCGTCAGATGAGCGTACTACATAGTGATAAGAAACATTTGAGCTGCAGTTTTTAGCCCATGAAATCGCGCCCGCATATGTGCCCTGAATGGTATGAATAGTGATGGCTGAAATAGGTGTTCCCGCTCGCGAACTGAAGTTGCATGAAGGAACAGGGTCCCAAAGTGCAGGAGCGTAGTCAGGTGACATTGGGTTTGGAAGAACGGGTGTGTAATTCGCGCCCTTTTGGTTTTGAATGCTATTGTTGGAGATAGTGATTTTCGGAGAACTGAGAATCTGCAAGTTGGTTGCTCCGAAGACTTTCACTAAATCCACATTATGCTTCGGAAAGCTGTACTTGGCCTGCATTTGTACATCATCCAAAAAAGAAAGAACAGAATACAGATGAGAATTGAGTGCGTAATTACCTTGTAAGTTTTTTGTAATGGGCAATTCGCTCAATCCCACCAAAACTGAAATATGGTCTTCTGGCTTTTGGCTTTTGATTTTTTGTTGCGAAAGCAAAGTGGAATATGCTTTCGCGAAAGCGAGAATATTTTTTTTCGGATTGTTAATGATGTCATTTTGAGAAATTCCTGATAGTTGGGAAACTTCTTGGAGGTTGTTTCTGAAATAATTTTGCCCGTTCAATGTCAGGCCCATTATTCCGTAGACTCGAGGAATGCCTATGCAGCTTGGCATTTCGGTAGAATCAATGTGGTTGATGTGCGTCATCGTCCAAGCCACTGCTTCAAGCATTCCCTTTGGGATGTTTGGATTTTGTTGGTAGGCGGCTTTAAAATAACTGTTGTAATTCGTTTTTTGAAAAGCTGCTGATTTTTGTGCGAAAACTCCATGGCTAACGAGCAACAGAAAAACGAGTAGTTTTTTCATAATTCTCCTAAAATTTTCGAGTTCTGTTTATTGCTACTTTTCTTCGGTTTTCACTAAGCGTCCTTGCTGGTAATATTCTATTTTCACCAATTGTCCGTCAGGCGCCCATTCGTAGTGCTTGCCTTCTTCGAAACCATTTTTGTATATCTCTACATACATTTTTTGCCCGTCTTTGTAGTAGTATGTCCATTTCCCATGTTCTTTGCCTTCTTTGAATTCGCCTTCGTAGTCAATTTGTCTGTTTTCGTAGTAGCTGATTTCTTTTATCAATGCTCCATGCTTATCGTACCCGCGCACCAACGAAGATGAGCCGTCAGGATAGGTTTTTTCAACCACCGTTTGCTGGGAAAAAACGGGAGATATAAACAGAAAAAAAAGAAATGAAAAAAAGGTGTTTTTCATTTTAAAACAGTTCCTCAACTTCAATGATATTGAAGGGTACTTTGAGGTTTTCGCTGTATTCTTCGCCTGTTTCGCGCATTTCTTCATCCTCTTCTTCATAATGCCAGTTGATGATGATGTCGTGACCGTTGGCGGCAATTGGCTCGAATTTTTCAAAAACGTCATAAAGGAACTTATGCGAACTGGAATTGAGGTAGTCCAACCTTACGTCCACAACTGTTTTGGGCGGGTCGGATGCAGCATATTCCTTTGCCCACTCGATTAGCCTTTGATAGAAAAGGTTGGCATGCTCTGGAATAGAGCGTCCTTTGAGTTCCATCACGCCTTGCTGTGCGTCAAAATTCACTTTTGGACTATTGTAAGTGGGCTCGAGTTGAAGTGGTTGCATTTTAAGCGCTGAAAGCCGATTGAAAACTCAAAAATAATATTTCTGTTCAACAATACGAAAAAATGATGCTAAAATCTAAAAATCAACTTGGCATTGATTCTTCTTGAAGTGAGGTGATTTGGAACGGCATACTGGCGGTTGGTTACGTCTTTTATCCAAATGTATGAAATGGTATTGTCAATTTCCAGCAGGTTAAAAACTTCCAGCGAAGCCCATATTGATTTGAGAAAACGGAAGGGGTTTTTATCTCTGAGTTTTTTCTTTTCGCTTAATAGCTGTGCAGAAAAACCGATGTCCACTCTGCGGTAGGGTGGAATACGCAGTGTATCTTTATACCGTTCAAAGCTTGGTGGGCCAAAAGGTAATCCGGTTCCGTAAAGCAAATTCAAGTGCATTTTAAAGTTGGGATTTTTTGGGATGTAATCCTGAAAAAACAACCCGAAATTTACACGCTGATCAGTAGGGCGGGGGATGTAGCCCGGCTCAAATTTCACGCTGTCGGTGGCTACTTGGTCAAAGGTGAATCCGGAAATAATTTTCTCGCCAGATGCGTTGTAATATTCGTAATAATAATCGTCTACAATGTCTTCTCTGATGCGCATCACTGAAAGAGAAGCCCATGAATCTACGCCTTTTACAAATTCACCGTGCACCTTCATGTCAACTCCCATCGCATCACCTTTCGAATTATTGGTGGCGTAATAGCGGATGCGCACGTTGTCCAATTCGTAGGGAATGAGGTTTTCCAAAATCTTGTAGTAGCCCTCTGCAGTGTATTTGAAAGGGCGCCCCCACGCCTTGAAAAAGTAGTCGCTTCCGAGTACAAAGTGTATAGAGGTTTGGGCTTTAATATCCGTGTTGATGTTGCCGTTCAAATCGCGCATTTCGCGATAAAAGGGTGGCTGTTGATAATACCCCGATGCGAACCGGAAGGAAGTGTTGGGCAATTTTTTCGGCTGGAAGGAAATCGTTGCACGTGGGCTGAAAAGCAATTGCCTGTTAAAACTCCAGTAATTGAACCGTGTACCACCTGTTAAAGTGATTTTAGAAGTGTCCGCTAAATAGAATTGTAGATTTTCCTGAATATAGCCCGAAATCCGATTGGATTGTATGTGGTTTTGTGACTTATGTACTTCGCTCAGTTCAATGGTTTGCTCGGGCTGAAGAGAAGGGATGATATACCCGACTGAGTCACTTCGGTTGGGTAGGGAATAACCAGCGGAATCGAGTAGCTTCCACTCGCTCAGTTCATCCTGAATGTCTTCGTATTGGTATTTCAACCCCCAAAGAAGCGTGTTGTTTTTGTCGAAATTCTGGCCCTTGATTTCGGCATTGTAAACCAATGCATCAAGGTAGTTTCGTGCGTGATGCAAGTAGCTGCCCACACCACGGTTGAAGGCAACTTCACCAAACTCATCATCACCCAAATCTCTTTCCAATTCATCGAGCCAGTACTGACCGAGAATGTCAAAGGTTTCTTCTTCTGATGTTTTGAAAGCAGAAGTGGTGAATTGGTAGCTCATGTTATGTGTTGGGCGGTAATTTGCGGTGAACGCTCCGAAATATGTGGTGAACTTGTCCACCTCCTGCCCGTCAAAATACACGGTGAGGCGCAGTGCTTGGTTGATGTTACCGAAGTCGGTTTGCTGGGTTTCGGGGATGAAGTTGTATTTGTTTTGGGAAAAATTAGCCAGAAAACCCAGCTCGAGTTCATCCGAAATATCGTAGGTAAAATAGCCTTGGTAATCGGTGAAAGCAGGTTTGTAGCTGCCTGTGGTTTCGAGTGCGCCCAGCACGTATTGATTAGTGTGGTAGCGCAAGCCGTGGATTTGGGTAAAGCGGTAGTCCTTAGAAGCGTCTTCTACATGGACTGCTGCGCCCAGTAAACTGCCGGAAACCGAACCCGCAAATTTTGTAGGCTCCTTGTAGGTGATGTCGAGCACTGATGACATTTTATCGCCATATTTTGCTTCAAATCCACCTGCCGAAAACAAAATGGATTCTACCAAATCGGAGTTGATGAAGGAAAGCCCTTCCTGCTGCCCTGCGCGCACCAAAAATGGGCGGTATACTTGTATTCCGTTTACGTAAACCAGATTTTCATCGAAATTGCCGCCACGAACAGAATACTGGGAACTCAGTTCGTTGTTGGAAGAAACCCCTGGTTGAGAAAACAAAATGGCTTCAAAATGCCCTGATGCCGAAGGCACGTACTGCACGATTTTCGGGTCAATCTTTTGCATCGTAGCAGGAATTTCTTGTTGCCCCTTTATTTCAAATTCGCTGTATTGGTGGGCTTTTTCTTTCATCGAAACGCTGTGCTCGTAATTTTCACCCGGTTTTAAATTAAACGGGAGCAACTTATCACTGAAAGAAACATGCGTGAAGGCAATGGTGATTTCCCGTGTGGCAGGCACTTCTAATTTGTATTTTCCTGATTTGTTGGTGGAGGTAATGATCTGGGGCTGCTGTACTACCTTCACGTGTGCTCCTTCCAAGCCATTGCCTTTTTCATCCGTAATGGTTCCGTAAAGGATTGCTTTTTGCTGTGAGAAAACAGTAAAGCTGCAAAAAAACAAAGCAAATGCAAAAAAGATTTTCCTGAAAACCATGACTGCCAAAGGTAGAGAAAATGGAATGCAGCCATTAACCGCTAAAAGTGAAAATTATTGTACAGGAAGTTGTGATTGCTATTGGTCCAAATTAGTAAATTCTATCAACTCTTTGCCCACCAGTTTTAGTCAACATGCCGAGAGACTTGCAGGCATCGGGGCGTTCCATGAGGTCGGTCTGCTCCTTGAATTTCGTTTACCGAAGTGTCAGCGAAGGAAGAAGTTCATCAGGAAATAAGGTATTGTCTTGTGTCATTTTTCTGCTTACCTACCTGCTATTCTTTAGGGATAATATAAGACAAGGAGTATTGCGCATTCCGTTCTATTGTTGATTTTGACTATAAAAGTGGTCTGCTATTTTTTATAAAAAAGTAAAATTTCTTACATCTGAAAGTTTCCGGTCATATTGGGAACAACCCGTTGTTTTAACTAACGTACACTTACGATACGTTTTCACAAGTTGTGTCAGTAGGTTAATTGAAAACATAAATACATAAATAGGGCTGTTTATTTCCCAGCAACAACATTTATAAAACTGCTATGCCACCAGGCC
>NVWW01000148.1 GCA_002746335.1 Flavobacteriales bacterium
CTTTTTCACCTCCTGTAGAGGATGTAGGAATGCTATAAGTCAAATAGAAGTAATAATCACCAGCACCCGATGTCAGTGACTGCGAACCGTTGATGGTGAAAGCTCCACTAGGATTATTAGCAGACCCAAACAAATTTGTAGTTGCAAAGCCCTGAGTTTGGCCTGTGAAATATACTTTTGCATTACTCAAATTTGTTCCTGGGTTTTGTGTAAAGCCTGCATCGCCAGCTGTGTTAAAATCAAACTGGGTCATTGCTCTTGGGCAGATACCTGAGAAGCTGACTTTTATTTCTAATATTTCCTGATTTCCGCATAACTGATTTATGACCGAGGTGTTTGTTTGATTTACTCTAACCGAATCAACTACCAATTCGGGACCAGCAATCAAGGATCCCAGTGAAATATCGGGACAAGTAACGGATCCATCAATTTTAAAATTTCCTCCTCCCAGATTCAATACATCACCTGAACTACCAGAGGTGGTTGCGAATATTTCAAAATTGTCAAAAAAGATGGTATCGATTGCATTCTCTGCATTAACAGTTGACAATGTGATTTCCAGAACGCTTGCCGAAAGATAGGTAAAGGATGCTGCGGTTATATCACCTGCAATTGAATTGGCTACATTTGCTGTGGCGCTGCCCTGGTAAAATTCAAATCCTGCGGGTAGTGTAATTTCAATTTTTTTACCGCCTTGATTTTTTTTAAATCCACCTAAACCAACTTCGTAAATTGCAAAACTTACTGTTGCTGTATCGGTCGGGTAAGGGGCAGCTTGACACCAGGATTTGGAAAAGGTTTTAACACTATTAGAGCATTGAGAATGACCTGTTTCCACAAATCCTAACAAACAGGTAAAAATAATCACACAGCATCGCCCAAAGTAGAAGTTTTTAAAGGAACCATAAAATATTTTATTTAGAAGGTGCTTCATTTTATTTATAAAATACGTGTATTGTTCATTAAAGGAATTCTCTCTCGATAAGCTATGAAATTTAATGTTGGAGTTTGGTATTTTAAGCAAATCGCATTTTGCTTTAGCAATTTCCATAAAAAACATACAAATATCGTGATTTTTTTCGAATTTTACAAATTTAATATTATGTTAGTCAGCTGATTTCCAGGCAATAAGAAAGCGGTTCAATTGGTTAATGTTCGTGTAAATAATAATGATTTAAGCATATTTAACCTATATACAAAAGTACCATTGTGAGAACTTGAATAAAAGCAAATGATAGAAAAATCTTACGCATCCAATTTGTATAAATATATCTTCTAAGGTCGGAAATAAGGCCAATTAAATCAAAGACAATTTTTAATGATTATCGGGAAATTTCTATTCATTTGGGAGATTAATCTAAGTGTACTTGTGATCATAGATTATTTGACACTATTGATAGAATAATAGGCAGGAAAACAAAAATTTGGAAGGATTAGTTAACGTATCAATGTTACGTTACCATGTTCATTAAACATCTTATGATCATCTCGCACAGCAACGAATGAATAAACGTATACCCCTATAGGAACGGGTATTCCAGTTTTTGTACCATCCCATCCCTTGGTTGGGTCACTTGTTTGAAATATAAGTTCACCCCACTCATTAAATATTTTCAAGTCAAATTGGATATAGCTACCTCCTCGTACAAATAAAACATCGTTCTGCCCATTTCCATCCGGTGAAAATCCTGTTGGAATTGCAGCATCCAGTTTCACTATTAACTTCTTCATAATTGAATCGGTACATCCAAATGAGTTGGAAACAACAAGTAATACATGTTTTACCCCAACTTCCAACCAGCTGTGAGATGGATTTTGATCTATTGAGGTTTCCGGTTGTGTCATATTTACTGTTACAGAATCATCAAAATTCCAATACCACGAATTTGGTGGGCCTGACGATTGATCAAAGAAGTCAATTATTTTGTTGATATACACTATTTCGTCACTAACAGTAAAATCGGCCACAGGAGATGGATTCACCGTAAATGGTATTGTTTGAGAAGTATCCTTACATCCCAAATCTGATTCAACAACCAAAATAATATTGTAAGTACCAGCGGTATCAAATGTGTGTATTGGGTTTTGGTTAGTATCAATGGCACTGCCGTCACCAAAGTTCCATTTCCAACTTATAATATTACCATCACCATCAATTGATGCATCAAAGAACTGAGTGCCTTCATTTTTACATTCTCCTAAGTAATTAAGAATTGCAATTGGTGGTTGTAAAATTTCAACAGACTGGGTTATGTTATCCTTACAACCAAAACCTGAACTTACAATCAAAGTAACATCCTGGGTTCCATTGATTCCATATAAATGAGTTGGGTTTTGAGTTGTAGATGTATCATCAGTGAAATCCCAATTCCATCCAGTTATGCTTCCAGATTTAATGGAAGAACTATCAGTAAACGAGAACAATTCATTTCTACATAAACCACTATAACTAAATCCTGCTTCTGGCAATGGCATGATTGTTATGGATTTGGTTACGGTGTCACGACAACCATTAGCTGAAATTGCAACGAGAGTTACATCATGGGTTCCGTCCGTATTAAATGTGAAGTTGGGGTTTTGTGAAGTAGAAGTATCTCCATTTCCGAAATTCCATTCCCAACCGGTTACATTTCCAGATGTAATAGTAGAACTATCCTGAAAATTAGTTTGTAGGTTTAAACAAACGGTATTATTGTTGAAGTTAGCTAGAGGCGATGGATCAACCACTACGGGTAATATAATGGTGTCCACACATCCGAAAGCGGAAGTGGTAATTAATGTTACGTTAAAAGTTCCGTCAACACCATAGGTATGAGTTAAGTTTTGTAATGTATCTGTAGTAGTATCTCCGAAATCCCAATCCCATGAAGTTATCGAGCTATTTTTAACGGTAGAAGAATCTACGAATGCTACAGCATCATTGGCACAATTTCCATTAGCTCCAAAATTTGATTTTGGTATGGAATGTACAAGTACAGGTTTTATCAAGGTGTCTTTACAGCCGAAACTTGAAGTTACAACGAACATCACATTATAAGTAGTATCATAGCTATAAATATGAGTTGCATTTGGGCTGAGAATTGTAACTCCATCGCCAAAATACCAATCCCATTGAACAATGGATCCACTGGCTATTGTAGATGAATCAGTAAATGTAGTGGTACTACCAAGACAAACATTTGTGGCTCCAAAATTAGAAATTGGTGAAGGTTGAACTTCTAAAGTGTCAGTTGTGCTTCCTGTGCAACCAAAGTTAGATCCAACATTAAGTGAAACAATGTAAGTTCCGGGTCCGGGGTATAAATGAGCCGGATCTTGAATTGTATCGCTACCTCCGTCTCCAAATGTCCAATTCCATTTTACAACGGTATCAAATGGTAGGGTAGAAGTATCATAGTATCTTGCCGAATCAAAGAAACACTCAGCAGTAGTATTGAAACTGGCAAGAGGGTTAGGATGAACTATAACAGGTGCAGTAGCTGTATCAGTACAACCATTATTAGTTATTGCCACTAATGTCACATTGTAAGTTCCTGAAGTATCAAATATATGATTAGGGTTTTGATTGCTTGATGTAAATGAGTCATCAAAGTCCCAACTCCATGCAGTTACCGTGTCTTTAGCAATAGTAGAAGCATCAAAGAAGAAGTTTGTGTCGTTTTGACAAATCTCATTATGTGTAAAGCTGGCTGTTGGTTTTGGATTGAAAGTAAGTGTCTTGATTATAGAATCAACACAGCCGGAATCAGAAGTAACTATTAATTTCACATTATAGGTTGTGTCATTTGCATATTGATGTTTTGGGTTTTGCAATGTATCAGTAGTACCATCGCCAAAATCCCAATCCCAATTAACAATTGTATACCCAATTGCAATGGTGGATAGATCAGTAAAGTTGGTAGTATCAGGCAGACAAACACTTCCAAAAGCAAAATCAGGGTCTGGACCGGGAACTACTTTAATTGTATCAGCAATAGTATCCAAACAACCCATGTCCGAACCAACGATTAGCGTAATTATGTACGAAGTATCATTCGTGTATGCATGGGCAGGATTTTGCAGTGTATCAAAACCACCATCACCAAATGTCCAGTTCCATGAAGCGATAGTATAAGGTGTATCTATGGTACTCACATCAAAGAAATAAGCGGAATCTACAAAACACCTTGCTGTACTGTTCATGCCAGCATTCGGACGATCATGGAATTTGTATTGTTTGGTCAATGTATCCGTACAACCAGAATCTGAAGTAACTACAAGGGTTACATTATAGGTTGTATCTTGCCCGTAAATGTGATAAGGATTTTGAGTTGTATCTATTGCGCTCCCATCCCCGAAATCCCATTCCCAACCTACCACATTATAGCCTACTTTTATTGTCGATAGATCAGTAAAGAAAACTGTATCACTAGGACAGACCTTAGTAAATGAAAAATCATTAGTTGGACCTGGAGAAACTTCTATGTTTTTAGAAGTGGTGTCATAACACCCAAAGTTGGAGCCAACAATTAATTCAATAGTATAAGATCCATCCGAAGCGTAAGTGTGCGTTGGGTTTTGTAACGTACCTGTTCCTGTGTCACCGAAATCCCATGCCCATTCTACAATAGTATCATTACCTATGGTAGAGATATCGAAGAATCTTGCAGTATCTACAAAGCATTCAGCGGTAGTATTAAATGCAGCAACCGGATAAGCATGCACAACCACCTGTTTTATTAAAGTATCCCAGCATCCCGTGTTAGACTTAATAGCTAAATAAGCATTATAGGTGCCAAAAGAACTATAAGTGTGATTAGGGTTTTGTAAATTTGAAGTATCGCTATCACCGAAATTCCAGTGCCAGGCTGTAATGCTTCCACTAGATGATGATGAATCGAAGAAGAACACCGTATCTCCATCGCAAATTTCAATAAAATCAAATCTTGAAGAAGGTCCCGGAACAAAGAAGATCTCAACTGTATCAGTAGCAGGATTACAAGATCCGTTTCCTGTGGATGATAAGACTAATTTTACTGATCCTGCTAAGGTATCAGCTGCACTGAAAAGATATTGAGTGCTTAAGCTATTTGGATTTCTAAAAGTTCCACTTCCTAATGTTGACCAGGTACCACCAGTTGCATTACTTACAATACCGCTGACAGCAACAGAATCATCATTGGCACAAACAGTATCATCTATTCCTGCATCTACCAATATAGATTTTTGAATGCTTAACAGCATTGTGTCCGTCTTACCGGTGCAACCACCATTACCAAATGTTGTTAAAACAATCGTCACGTTTCCAGCAAGAGTATCAGCAGGGCTTGGATTATAAAACCCTGTTAGTGCTGTATCGGAAGGTGTGAAAGTTCCACTTCCTAAAGTCGTCCATTGTGCACCAACTGCCACATCAACGGAGCCTTGCAATTGTACATTGGTTTGATTGGCGCAAATAGTATCATTTGGCCCAGCATTCACTATAATTTTATCAGGAGTAAAAACCAATATCATCGTATCGCTAACAGCATTACATAGAGGATCAATTCCGGTAGCAGTTAATCCGATTTTAACAAACCCTGCTAAAGTATCAGCATTGGTTGGTTCATAAGTAGCATTCAGATCTGTGGTACTAGGATTAAATGTTCCTGTTCCAGTGGTAGTCCAGAAACCGCCTGTAGCATGAACAATGGTCCCACTTAAAGTATAATCAGGATTGGTTCTACATACTGAATCATTTACACCTGCATTAACTATTGGAGCAGGATCAATAGTGAGTGTCATGGAATCAGCAACAGCAGGACAAGTTCCATTATTTGTTGAGGTTAAAATAATAAATACACTGTTAGCAACGGTATCAGCATCACTAGGGGTGTAGTTAGGAGTCATCGTTGTATTGCTTGGACTAAAAGCACCCGAACCGGTTGTTGACCAGATGCCTGTAGTGGTTATTCCTCCGGAAACAGATCCGCTAAAAGCAACAACTGCGTTATTTGCACAAACAGTGTCATCTACACCGGCACTTACAACTGTAGGTGTGGGTTGGTTGATAGAAACATTATCAATTAATTGACAATTATTGGCATCAGTTATTGTAACAGTATATGCCCCTGCAGCTACGCTTGATAGGTCTTCAGTGGTAGTGGCATTGTTCCATTTATAGGTGTACGGGCCTGTACCTCCAGTAACTGTCAGATTTGTTGCCCCATCAGTAAATCCAWWACARKMYACATYAGTWCYAWCTARKGTAYTRSYYAAKGCMGCAGYAGGYTSKGTAATMRTAATASYATCAATAYYYTGRCAMTYATTKGCATCTGTWGTWGTAACAGTATARGTTCCTGCAAYTAAKCCWGAAAYATCYYCWGYWRYRKCTCCAKTGGTCCANGRAWAAAGNATAASCTGCAGTWCCWCCTGYMRCAGTYAGGTCWATWGAACCTGTAGCATTTCCAAAACAATCYACATYAGTWCCMACTAGKGTRWTRGMYAAWGCCGCAGCAGGCTCGGTAATAATAATAKYATCAATATCCTGGCASYYRTTKGCATCTGTTGTYGTAACAGTRTAGGTTCCTGMAAYTAASCCAGAWACATCYTCAGTKGTRGCTCCWGTGGTCCAKGAAAAAGTATAAGCGGCAGTACCWCCTGCMACAGTCAGGTCAATAGAACCTGTAGCATTTCCAAAACAATCTACGTTAGTTCCAACTAGTGTATTAGCCAATGCHGCAGCAGGCTCAGTAATAATRATATTRTCAATATCCTGACAGTTGTTGGCATCTGTTGTTGTAACAGTRTARGTWCCTGCAATTAASCCAGAAACATCTTCAGTWGTRGCWCCAGTGGTCCAGGAAAAAGTRTAAGCTGCAGTACCWCCTGYCACAGTYARGTCAATAGAACCTGTAGCATTTCCAAAACAATCTACGTTAGTTCCAACYAGWGWRTTMRCCAAWGCAGCRGCWGGCTSAGTRATARTAATATTRTCAATATCCTGACAGTTKTTKGYATCTGTTGTTGTWACRGTGTARGTKCCWRYWATTAAGCCRGARAYATCYTSRGTWGTRGCTCCAGTGGTCCAKGARWAASTATAWGCAGSAGTWCCYCCKGYWACGGTCAGGTCAATAGARCCWGTRGMRTTTCCAAARCARTCTACRTTAGTTCCWRCYAGTGTRTTRRCMARYGYMGSAGSMKSMKYGRTCGTGACAGGTTTAGAGGCTATACATCCTGCTGAATCTGTAACTTGAAATATATAAATTCCTGCTGTTAAAGCAGTTGCGGTAAGTGTGGTTTGGCCACCGGTCCATAAATAACTAAAAGGAGCAGTACCGCCTGATTTTGATCCTGTTGCTGTTCCATCACTTCCTAGATTACAACTCACCATTGTACTGTCTGTAATATAAACAGTTGGGGCCAATAAATTGTTAACGATCTTTGGAGCCCAAACTTTACAGCCGTTAGCATCTGTAACAGTAATAGTGTATGTACCTGCAGCCAATCCTACTGCTGCAGAGTCAGTTTGCCCATTGTTCCAGCTATATGTATAGCCTGGTGTACCACCACTGGCAGATACTGTAATAGTTCCATTTGTTGCACCACATGTTGCATCGGTACTTGCAATGGTAATAATTGGTATGGTCGATGGTTCTATTACAGTTACAGAGTTGATCACCTGGCAACTATTTGCATCTGTAACTGTAACAGTGTAAGTGCCTCCTGATAATCCACTAATGGTTTGAGTAGTACCATTGTTTGACCATGAATAAGTATAACTGGTTGTACCACCAGCAGGAGTTGCGGTTGCTGTACCGTTAGCATCTCCATTACAAAGTAAGTCCAATTTGCTCATTGATACACTCAAAGCAGCAGCAGGCTCGGTAATAATAATATTATCAATGTCCTGACAGTTGTTGGCATCTGTTGTTGTAACAGTGTAGGTTCCTGCAATTAAGCCTGAAACATCTTCAGTAGTAGCACCAGTGGTCCAGGAAAAAGTA
>NVWW01000149.1 GCA_002746335.1 Flavobacteriales bacterium
TTTAAATATCTTGGTTTTTAAATTCTATAAAAAATGTAGAGCCTTTATCAGGAGTGCTCTCYACCCAAATYCTGTCACCCATAGTTTCAACCTGCGTTTTGGTTATGTACAAACCAAATCCTTTGGCATCGGGATGTGCATGGAATACTTTTCTGATCTTAAAAATATTGTCTTTGTGTTTTTTTAGRTCAATACCAAGTCCGTTGTCCTTAACTGAAAGAATAATAGTGTTCACGTTRCTTTTTTTGGTTTCGAGTTTAATAATGGGCTTTCTGTTTGGGRATCTATATTTTATTGCATTGTTAACTAAGTTGTGAAGGATGCTGGATAAATATTTTGGTGGATAACTAATCATGGGTGCATCATCAAAATTTATTTCGATTACGGCCTGTGACTCATTTATTTCCCCTTCCAATGCATCTAGGGTTYTTTTCACATAAGCCTCCAAAACTACCTTTTCTGATTTTATTTCAAGGTCTTGCTTAACTTGAAGCGATTCCACCAACTCATCAAAAGTTTCATTCATATTATTGATTGCCTGATTTAGCTTTTCTAAGATTTGTTTCTGTTCGGCTTCACCTTTGCTCTTTTCAATAAAACCTATCAGCATTGACATATTRATGAGAGGGCTCCTTAAATTGTGGGAAATAATATTGCAGAAATCAATCAGTTGYTTGTTTTGAAAWGCAAGAAGYGCTGAGTTTTCCTGAATTTTCTCATTGGCTTTTTTCAAATGTTCGGTTCGCTCAGCTACTTTCTGTTCAAGTTTGGCATTCAGGATGGCAAGATTTTGCTCTGCCTTTTTTCGCTGATTTGAAATCTTGATGAGTATGACAATTAAACCTGACAATATTATTATTGCCATAAAGGTAATTATAAGTGCTTGTTTTTGTTTAGCCAGTATTTCTTCATTTTTCCGGTTTATCTGTTTGAGGTTCTCATTTTCAATTTGCATGAGTTTTGTCTCGTACTTTATTTCCAGCTCGCTAATCAAGTGAGTTTGTTTTTCTCTTTCGAGTTTTTCCGCCAAATCATTAATTTCCAGTATTACTTCAAGTGCCTTTTCATACTTTTTATTCCCTTTATAAATCTCGAATTGTGCCCAAAGCGACAACAATTTATATAGTTCAATATCACAGGAATCACTGATAAATATTGCCTTATGAATGTATTGTTTTGCAAGCTTTTTGTATCCCATCTCATTATATGCCCTAGCCATTTTGGTGTAAACTAAGGGTAGCTCACATGCTTCACCGAAATAGAGGTATTCCTTCTTTGCCAGATTGTAATAATCCAGTGCGGATTGATAATTCTTTTCAAGATAATCGCTGTGTCCTACAATGAGGTAATTAACAGCGTGGCCACCTGTTCTCAAGCTTGAATCAGGGCTTGTGCTAATAGAAAGCAGCGCATGTTTTTTTGCCTCTTCATAATTCATTTGGTCAAAATAACATTCTCCTATTTTACCCTCAATCAATGATTCGTACTCGGTACTGCTCGACACAATATTTACGAGATTCTTGCACCACTGAAATCGCCTAATGGCTTTATCTGGCTTTCCTGATGATTTTAACACATCGGCAAATAAATAGTGGCCGTAAAACAGTTCAATGTCGGAAAGATCTGTCTGTTCAAGATATTTGAGAATCAAAGTCTGTGCAGAATCGTGCTTGTTTGAGTAGGTTAGGATTGTAACACCCTGAATGAGATTTTCAATTTTCGGGGATAAGGGCTGTGAGTAAATAAAAATAATCCACCCGAAGAAAATAAAAAACCACGAAAAAAATACCTTTTTTGGCATTTTGAATTTATTTTTTGCCCTGCTTTAACTCCTCAATTGGCTGATTACTTGCTGGTTGTGCTTATTAATGGTTGTTAATTGGCCATTAAATTGAGGACGTACTGATTTGTAACGAAATTACAAAAATTAACTCAAAGTTTAGAGGAACGGTACCAGATCTCCTTTTAATAAGTTTTTGAAGCAAGTGCTTGTAAATTAGCAAATAATCAAGCTCGAAACATGTCAAAAAGTCCATCTTTATAACGCTTTGCTGCCATTTTTTCCTGCGAAGAGGTGGTCTTGTGTTGTGGAGCGTAAATTGATACAACCTACTAATTGTGAATAAGAACTAATCACAAACATTATTCGCAAGCTAATATAATTTGTAATAAAATGAATTTAAACAACTTCACCATAAAATCACAGGAGGCCATCCAGCGGGCGCAGCAAATCGCCATGGAGAAAGAGCACCAGGCCATTGAGGTGGCGCATCTGCTCAAGGGCATCCTCAGCGTAGATGAGAACGTAACACCTTTCATCCTCAAAAAACTCAGTGTTAATTTCAACATCATGGAACAGGCGCTGAACAAGATCATCGAATCGTACCCGCAGGTGTCGGGCGCGAGCCAATACCTATCCAATGATGCGAACAAAGTGCTGCAAAAAGCCAATTCCTACCTTAAGGATTTTGGAGATGAATATGTTTCCATCGAGCACCTGCTGCTCGGCATCATTGCAGTGAATATGTCTGTTTCCAAGTTGCTGAAAGACGCAGGTATAAACGAAAAAGATATGATTGCCGCCATCAAGGAACTGCGCAAGGGCTCGAAGGTGACTAGTCATTCTGCTGAAGAAACCTATAACGCATTGAACAAGTACGCCATTCACCTGAACGAACAGGCCCGCAAAGGCAGGCTCGATCCCGTCATTGGTCGTGATGAAGAAATACGAAGAGTGCTGCAAATCCTTTCACGGAGAACCAAGAACAATCCTATTTTGATTGGCGAACCGGGTGTAGGGAAAACCGCTATTGCCGAAGGGTTGGCGCACCGCATCATTAACGGTGACGTACCCGAGAATCTGAAAAGCAAGCAAGTTTACTCCCTTGACATGGGGGCGCTCGTAGCAGGTGCAAAATATAAGGGTGAATTTGAAGAACGACTTAAAGCAGTAATCAAGGAAGTGATTTCGGCCGAAGGCAATATCGTACTGTTTATTGACGAAATCCATACGCTGGTAGGTGCGGGTGGGGGCGATGGGGCTATGGATGCAGCCAACATCCTTAAACCAGCTTTAGCTCGGGGTGAGTTGCGCGCTATTGGGGCAACCACACTTAACGAATACCAGAAATATTTCGAGAAAGACAAGGCATTGGAAAGACGCTTCCAAAATGTGCTGATTGACGAACCTGATGTGGAAGATGCTATTTCTATTCTCAGAGGTTTGAAAGAAAAGTATGAAACTCACCACAAGGTGCGCATCAAAGACGAGGCAATTATAGCATCGGTAGAGCTTTCGCAGCGTTACATCACCGATCGTTTTCTGCCAGACAAGGCCATTGATTTGATTGACGAAGCCGCTTCAAAAATGCGACTGGAGATTAACTCCATGCCGGTGGAACTGGATGAAGTGGAGCGGAAAATCCGTCAGCTGGAGATTGAGCGAGAAGCCATTAAAAGAGAAAAAGACGAAAAAAAGCTGAAAAGACTAAACGAAGAAATCGCTAATTTGAATGAAACACGCACAGAGCTGAGAGCCAAATGGGAATTAGAAAAAGAAGTGGTGGAAGGTATCCAAAAAGTAAAAGAAGGTATTGAAAACCTGAAATTCGAGGCGGAACAGGCAGAGCGCGAAGGTGACTTGGGTAAGGTGGCAGAAATCCGCTATGGCAAAATCATCGAGGCCGAAAAAAAGCTGAAGGAATATAGCGAAAAACTAACCGAAATGCAGCAAAGCGGTTCGCAGATGATAAAAGAGGAAGTAGATTCGGAAGACATTGCAGGCGTGGTTTCCCGCTGGACGGGCATTCCCGTAACCCGAATGCTGCAAAGTGAAAAGGAAAAGCTTCTGATGCTCGAAAAAGAGCTGCACAAGCGTATTGTAGGGCAAAATGAGGCCATCGCAGCCGTGTCTGATGCTGTACGCAGGAGCAGAGCGGGCTTACAGGATGAAAAGCGCCCTATCGGTTCGTTTATATTCCTCGGAACAACAGGTGTTGGCAAAACTGAATTAGCAAAGGCATTGGCCGAATTTTTGTTTGACAATGAAAATGCATTGACGCGCATTGATATGAGTGAGTACCAGGAGCGCCATGCTGTTTCACGGCTGGTAGGAGCCCCTCCGGGCTATGTGGGTTATGATGAAGGAGGCCAGCTCACTGAAGCCGTTCGCAGAAAACCCTATTCAGTCATTTTATTGGACGAAATCGAAAAAGCCCATCCCGATGTGTTCAACATTTTGCTGCAAATGCTGGATGATGGTCGATTAACCGACAACAAAGGCCGCGTGGCCAATTTCAAAAATACCATCATCATTATGACTTCTAATCTTGGTTCTGACATGATTCGAGAGGCTTTTGACCAAATGGAAGAAGCCAACAAGCAACGCATCATGATGGATGTGAATGCTAATGTGATGGAGTTGCTAAAACGCACTCTTCGCCCGGAATTTTTAAACCGCGTGGACGAAACCATTATCTTCTCACCGCTCAGCGAAGCAGACATCAAAAGCATTGTGCTGATGCAATTCGGGCAGTTGCAGGAGCGGCTGCGAAAAAATGATATCAGGCTAACCGCTTCTGATGATGTAATTGACCAACTGGCGGAAATGGGTTATGACCCGCAGTTTGGCGCACGGCCCGTAAAACGGGTGATGCAAAAAGAAGTGCTCAACGAACTTTCTCGTCAATTGCTGGCAGGCAAAGTAGAAACGGGACAGGATTTGGTGCTCGATATTTTTGATGGAAAATTTGTTTTCCGCAAGCCGATTAAGGAAACCGAGAAGGTGGAGGAAAGTGATTAAGGGGACATCTAAAATTAATTCATTGATATTCAGTTAACTGTTCATATCTTGGCATCAAAGAACTATCAAATGTCACACAAATCAAGCCTACAGGCACGAACAGCCTGTTTTCAGAGGAGTTTCGGTTGGAAAAACTGAGCAAGCAAGGAGACCCCCTGGAGCGCCTGAGCAAAACCATTGATTGGGAATACTTCCGATCTACGATGGAAAAGATGGTGAATGCAGGCCCCAAGCCATATGATCCGCTATTGATGTTCAAGATATTGATATTGCAGCGTTATTATAATCTGAGCGATGAACAGATTGAATACCAGATACTGGACAGGCTATCATTCTGTCGCTTTCTGGGAATATCCATCAATGACCGTGTTCCTGATGAAAAGACCGTTTGGGATTTTAGGGATCGCCTGTTGAGCAAAGGCCTTGATAAAGAACTGTTCGAGTTGTTTGGCAGTCTTCTGGAAAAACATGGACTGATAGCCCATGAAGGTAAGATCATTGATGCCAGCTTTGTGGAAGCACCCCGTCAACGAAACAGCAGGGAAGATAACAAAACGATCAAAGAAGGCCAGACACCCGAAAAGTGGGCAGGGACCCCCAAGGAACGACAAAAAGATACCGATGCCCAGTGGACAAAGAAGAACAATGAGAACCACTATGGATATAAGAACCATGCAAAAGTGGACAACAAGCATAAGTTCATTGATTCATACACCACCACTGATGCTTCGGTCCATGATTCACAGGCACTCGGATGAAAAAGACGAAGTACAAGAATTATGGGCGGACAGTGCCTATACCGGGGAAGATCAAGAAAACACGATCAAAAGATACAAGGTTAACAATAAAGTGCATGAAAAGGGATACAGGAACAAGCCTCTAAGCGAAGAACAAAAAGAATTGAATAAGGGAAAGTCCAGGATCAGGGCCAGGGTAGAGCATGTATTTGGCTTTATGGAACAAAGCATGAACAAACTTTATGTACGGTCCATAGGAATACAACGTGCCAGTGGTTTTGTAGCCCTGGTAAACCTAACCTATAACCTGTTCAGGTATGAACAACTAGTCAGGTTAAATGGGATAGGTGTGCCTAACTGGAAATCATAACACATATATAACAATGATAATCAATGGGTTGAGAAGTCAGGCGGAAAAATATAGACAAAACATATAAACCGCGTTAAACTGTTTTTAACATTCCAGCAAAAGGTCATGGTTTTAAAATCAATTATTAGAGGTTCCCTTAAGGTGTAAAAGCAAGAAAATTTACTTTTGCGAAAAAGTACCTATCGTCTAATCCTGTTTTACCATTGAGCATAAAAAAGCCAAACAAAAGGTTCTTTCGAATCTTTCAAACCCCCGAATTTGTTTTTATTCTTTGCCTTGCGGCACTCTTTTTTATTTACGGCTTTCACTGGGTGCTGCCTATGCGGCCTTCTTCTATTCACCTGTGGCGGCAGGCCGATTGCTTGTCATTTACCCTAAATTATTACCAAGAAAACCGGCCGTTTTTTGAGCCCGCCATCCACTTTAGTGGCAGCAATGGCACGGGGAAGACAGTAAGTGAATTCCCTATTATTTATTACTCGGTTGCGCAACTTTGGAAAATATTCGGGCAGAAGGAATCCATCTTCCGCCTAGTGAATTTGTTGCTCGTTTACTTAGGGCTTTTTTACCTTTTCAAATTGTTGAAAGAGCTACTTGGTAGCGGTTTTTGGGGCTTGTACATCCCGGTATTTTTATTCACTTCCCCTGTGCTGGTTAGTTATTCCATCAGCTTTCTCTCCAACGCCCCAGCGTTTGGGTGTGCGTTAACGGCCTGCTATTTTTATTGGCGGCACTACAAAACCGGCAAGTATCAGTTGCTCATATTATCCATGTTACTTTTCTTATTGGGCGGGTTAATGAAAATTACCGCATTAACCAGCTTTGTGGCCATCTTGGGGATTCATTTCCTGCAACTAATTGAAGTCATCATTAAAAAGAACAGGCGGCACATTAGGAGAATGCTTACGGATCTCGTTCCTTTTCTAACGGTTATTATTCTGTTATTTTCATGGGTCATGTTTACGAAACATTACAATCAGCTTAACCTGAGCGGGTTGTTTTTACAGGATGTTTTTCCAATTTGGAAGCTAGATCCGGAAAAAATCTCCGATACTGCTTACAAATTCTATCACAATTTGTTGCCCAGGTTTTTTCCAAAATTAATGCTTGTTGCCATTTTTATTTTGTTCATCATTAATATAGTGCGCTACAAAATAACCAATCAATTCCTGTTGCTTTTCAATGTACTTGTTTTCATCGGGACGGTACTGTATTTAATACTCTGGTTTAAGGCCTTTGACGTGCATGATTACTATATGCTCAACCTGCTTATTTTTCCTGTGGCTACATTGGTGACTTTTTTTGATTTATTAAAAAACAATGCCCACAAGTTGTTTCACGGCAAGCCGCTCAAATTTCTGGCCTTAGCGCTCTTGCTGTTTTCTGTTTACAATGCTTACGTACAAAACCGGATGCGGTATGACAAAGAAGACCTATTTGTAAAGAACTCATTTCTATTGGATAAGGCGGCTATTGATTATTGGGATTGGCAACATTGGAGTAACAGCATTTACAAGAAACCCTATCATACGATTACGCCTTACCTGCGCTCCATCGGTATTGACCGTGATGACAAAGTAATCAGCATGCCCGATACAAGCCCGAACATCACCCTGTATTTAATGGACCAAAAAGGATATACGGAATTCGGTTTTGTATATGAAGGAAAAAAAAGAATGGAGCACTTCATCTCAATTGGTGCGAAATACTTAATCATCCATCGTGCGTTTCTTGATAAAGTGCGGTATTTAAAACCCTTTTTGAAAAAGAAAATGGGAACATACCAAGATATTGAAATCTATGACTTAAGAAATCTTAGTGATTAATTAGGTTTCAACACTTCTTCGTGCATAAAAACCATTTCAACTTCAAAAATTAGCAAGAGCAGCCGCTACTTTTGTCATTATGGTAAAGCGGCTCTTTTTCTTGCTATCTTTCCTTCTGTCTTTTCCTTTTTTTGGAGCTGCTCAATACGATGCAGCTTATCGACAGAAGTTTGATATGATCCGTGACCACTTGGGTAGCGGACGTACGGGAAAGGCTTT